>CAUZVF010000925.1:0-3281 GCA_963582955.1 Planctomycetota bacterium | reverse complement strand
TACGACGAGGCCTACACCGCCACGATGACCAGCGAAATCTGGGGCTACGAATTCGACTTCGTCTGGGACACGTCAGGACCTGGCGAGGGGTTCAAGATCCAGCCGATCTTCGGATTCCGCCACATCGACACACAAGAAAAGGTCTCGCAGGTCGGCACGTTCAATGGTCTTGATCTGCTGCCAGATTTGGTCAGTACGATCGACGCCCAGACCGAGAACAAGATTTACGCTCCGCAACTCGGTCTGCGAATGAGCCTCGTACACCGTTGGTTCACAATCGGCATGGATGCGAAAGTCGGCTTTGGAATTAACAGCTACGAATCGTTCACTGATGTCAACAACCTGCGTGCGGAAGGTGATCCGCGGGTCCTTACCAACGATTCGGAAACCGTGTTTTCTCCAATCGGAGATTTCCGTGTCTATGGCAAGTTCAAGGTCACGCAATATTTCTCGCTAAGCGTGGGATACAACATCCTCGTGATGGCCAAGATCACTCGGCCGCAGCACAATATCTTCTATAACGACAACGGAATCGGCTTGAACGCGGGACTGGTGCAGCAGACGGCGTTTCAAAACATACACTACCAGGGCCTGACGCTTGGCGGCGAGTTTCGCTGGAGATAATCTCGTCGGTCGCCGACATTTCCTGTGCCACGCCGAATCGCTATGCCAGCCATTCCTGAATGACGTTCCCAGCGACGTCCGTGAGCCGAAAGTCGCGTCCCTGAAATCGATGGGTGAGTTTCAGGTGGTCGAGCCCAAACTGGTGCAGCATTGTTGCGTGCAGGTCGTTGACGTGAACGGGATCCTTGGCCACGCCCCATCCGAACTCGTCTGATTCGCCGTAAACCTGCCCGCATTTGATTCCGCCGCCGGCCATCCACATCGAGAACGAGAACGGGTGATGGTCTCGGCCCGTATTGGCCGACCGGCCTCCGCGGTTTTCGCCCAGCGGAGTTCTCCCGAATTCACAACCCCACACAACCAGAGTATCGTCGAGCATACCGCGTTGTTTCAAATCCTTGATCAACGCGCTGATCGGTTGGTCGACGACGCTTGTGTTGTATTTTAATTCGTTATCCAGATTGCTGTGATGGTCCCAAGAGGCATACACGAGATTGACGAACCGGACGCCCCGCTCGACCATCCGCCGCGCCATCAGGCAGTTCCGGGCGAAACTTTGATGCGTGTTGCCGAAGCTGCCACGCCCGCCCTTCTTTTTCGGCTCCGGACGATCAATCCCGTAGGCTTCGTGTGTCTGTTTCGACTCACCCGAAAGGTCGATCAGTTCTGGTGCCGCCGACTGCATGCGGAATGCCAGTTCATAGTTGGCAATGCGGCTGGCAATTTCCGGATCACGAATTTTCTCGAAACGTGACTGGTTAATGTCGCGCAAGACATCCAAACTTTGCCGTTGCAATTCGGGCGGCAATCCGCTGGGATTCGAAAGATTCAGCACGGGTTCGCCCTGATTGCGGAACAGCACACCCGAATAAGTTGATGGTAGGAATCCACTTTGCCACAACGTGGCTCCGCCGCTGGAACCTCTTCCGCTGTTGAGAACAACATAACCCGGCAGGTTCTGAGATTCGCTGCCCAAACCATACGTGAGCCACGATCCCATCACGGGCAATCCGAAAGTGGCCCGTCCGCACTGCATCAACAACTGGCCGGGATGGTGATTGAATTGTTCGGAATGCAGCGACCGAATCATCAACAGGTCGTCCGCGCACGTCGCGAGATGCGGCAGGTAATCGGAAAAGTCCATCCCGCATTCGCCGTGCTTTGTGAACTTCCGCTGCGTGCCGAGCAAAGTGGCGGTTTCTTTCTTGATAAAAGCAAATCGCACGTTTTCGGTCATCGACTTGGGCAACGGCTTGCCACTGAGTTCGTTCAACTTAGGCTTCGGATCGAACAAGTCGAGATGCGATGGCGCACCGGCATTGAAGATGAAAATGCACGACTTCGCGCGCGGTTCAAAGTGAGGCTGTTTGGGGGCCAGCGGATTCAATTCCGCCGCCGCATCACCCGCTGCCGCTTGTGCCGTTGACAGCACTCCGTCGTCGGACAAAATCGAGCCCAAACCGGCCAACCCCAATCCGCAGGCAGTCGATGTCAAGAAATCGCGACGTGTGCGCGATGCATATTCATTGAAAGGATTCATCTCTCTGATTTCCAATTCAGGAGTGCATCAATTTTTTCTTCGTACTACTCACGGGTAATGAATTCATCCAGATTCAGCATGATCCGTGCCGTCATCACCCATACGGCGTTTTCGGAAATTGTGATATCTGCGGCTTGTGGTTTTCCGACCAACTTTTCCGCATCTTCCGTGTGACCGGCGAACCACTTGGTTCCGACAGCCAGAAATTTGGCCAGCCGTGATTGCTCATCAGTCGATGGTTCGCGCGCAACGCACAGCCGATAAGCGAACACCAGCCGGTCGCTGTCGTTCGAAAACTTAGAACTCAGAACCCGCCGTGCCAATGCCCGTGACGCGTCGACGAAAACTTGATTGTTCAGTGTCGTCAACGCTTGCAGCGGCGTGTTCGAGCTGCGCCGCTCGACACAAGTCGTGTTCGAATCAGGACAGTCGAACGTGTTCAAATTCGGATGCGGTGCCGTTCGTTTGAAGAACGTGTACATCCCGCGGCGGAAAGCATCTTCGCCCTGGCTCGTGTTCCACTTGAAATTGTTAGCATAACTGAGTGCCGCGACATCGGGGGGCATGGGAGGAAACACGCTGGGGCCGCCAATCTTATCCGACAGCACACCTGCGACGGCAAGAGTCACATCGCGGATGATCTCGGCCTCGACCCGGACACGATTCTGCCGCGACAACAAATAGTTTTGAGGATCGATTTCCGCCAGTTGGGGCCGGTGAGCGGACGATTGGCGGTATGTCGCCGAATTGACGATCAGCCGGATCATGTCCTTGCGGCTCCAGTCGCGCCGCACGAATTCGCTGGCGAGCCAGTCAAGCAACTGCGGGTGCGATGGTTTTTCGCCTCGCACACCGAAATCGTTGATCGTGCGAACCAATCCTTCACCGAAGAGCTGTGACCACATTTGGTTCATGACAACTCGCGGCGTCAACGAGTTTTCGGGATCGACCAGCCATTCGGCCAAGTCCAGCCGATCAGCCGGGATCTTTTCGTGCCGCGATTCCAACGGCCGCAGAATGGAAAGTCCCGCCGGCTTGACCCGAGCATCCTTCACCGGCTGCAGAAAATCGCCACGTCGCAGTGTAAATGTCGTTCGTGGATCTTTTGTTCGTTGAA
>CAUZVF010000924.1:0-3282 GCA_963582955.1 Planctomycetota bacterium | reverse complement strand
GAGTATTCTGAGCAAAGTACAGCTACCGAACTGCCAACCTTGCGATTCGTGTTGGGTGCTTGATTTATGCCATCCATGGTTGATATCGTCAATTGATAAGGGACTCCATCATCGGTCAGGACGGACCAAACAGAATGGCGCAAACACGGCGAGCTCATGTCGGTACGTTGCGTATCGGCGACCAGTGGAGCGCGATCAACATCATCGCGAGATCCCAAACTCACCCGCTCAAAGCAGTCTGCGAGCTTGTCGAAAACTCGATCGATGCCCGAGCGACGGAAATCAACATCGTGCGACGACGGCGAAAGGACGGAATCTTTCTCGAAGTGATCGACGATGGAAACGGCATCATCGTCGACGACCGCGGACATCCCGATTTCGCGCATATCGCTTCGCACATCTGCGACTCCATGAAAAACAATTTGGACGAAAGAGATCGGGATGGTATCCACGGCGAGTTTGGGATCGGGCTCTTGAGTTTCTGGAGCTTGGGAAACGAACTGCGCTTGATTTCCGCGAGCCTTGACCACCGTTTGTATGAAATGAAGCTCAAGCGTAGTGGACGACACTACAATATTCGCCAGATTCGAGGTCAACTGGATACGGGTGGAACTCGAATTGTTGTCGGCCCGCTTTTGGATTCCACGCGAAATATTGTCACTGGTGAGAAGCTGCAACGCTATCTCTCTGTCGAACTGCGCGATCGAATACGGAATTCTCGCGTTCAAATTCAGATCACGGATAAAGTTGCCAGAAAGAGCCTGAAAGTTGAGCCATGTGCGTTTGAAGGTGAAAGACTTGAAGAAATCAAGAATGTATTCACCAAATTCGGTGACGTGGGCGTCGAACTCTATTTGCGATCGGGAAAAAGCAGCAATTCAGCGGCTGTCGGAGTTTATAAAGACGGTACTCGTGTCCTAACCGACATTAGCGAACTCGAACAATTTCAACGTTCTCCTTGGACCGACCGTCGACTGGAAGGAGTTATTGACTATCCAGATCTAAATCTCGCTCCCGGAACACGTTGTGCGGTGGTCCCCGATGAAAAGCAGCAAGCATTTGTGAACGCTGTTGGGCTAATCGAGCCAATGGTTGTCGAGGCGATCGAACGGCGCGACCGTGCGCAAACCGAAACAGCCAGCCGTCGAATTCTGCGTCAGTTGCACAAAGCGTTTGCAAGTGCTTTACGAGACATGCCGACAAACGATTATCTGTTTTTTGATATACCTGACACGCAAAGAATCCATCGGAATGCTGCCAAAAAGAAAATGACGTCTGCCGATCACGAAACCCAGTCCACTGAACGATCAAATCAGGCGGAGCATTCTGATGTCAGTTCCGGCCGTCTTCAGTCGGTCTTGATCAACCGGAAGAATCCCGAAAGGCAATTAGTCGGCAGGCATCGAAAGAGTTTACCGTCATACAGATTGCAGGCCGAAGGTGGAGAGATTTGGCGATCTCGGTACGGCCTCGAAAAGAACGAAATCGTCATTAATTCCGCTCACCGCGACTGTATCGCAAGTCGATCGACACCGGCCAAACACCGCAAATATCTGGGAAAACTGTTTGCAAAGGAAATCGTTTTGCTGAATTTTCCACACCTGCCGGCAAGCGAAGTGATGGAACGAATGATTGAAGTGATTTTCCGCACCGAAGACTCACTGTGACATCTTGCGGATCTTCCGAAACGCGATTGGCTACGAAGTGCTCTTGGACGAGCCCGTGCTCTCGCCGACATCGCGATGCGTTGGCGTCGGACGATTTGGCGAGAGTTCCTGACTTGCGAGCACTTCTGCGTGGATATTCTGCTCAGCAAGTCTCTGCAAGATGGGCAATTCGACCTCTTGCTTCAAGACGGCTGGCGAAGCCTCGACTCGGGCGTTGATCAATAATGACGCGTCTTTGATTGGATGTCCGGCTGACCGCGAGATCTGAGGAGAGTGATCGCCACCGATCAGGTTGGCGGAAGCGATCACTCCGTCGGATTCCAACAGCAATTTAATGTGGGCAGGCTCGGCATGGACTTCCGGTAAGCGCCTGAAAAGCGCGGTCCGGATCGAGCAACGTGACATACGGTGCAATCGTAAACCGTTCGTGGAACAACCGTCTCAGCGGCTTGATCACCGTTGCGACCAGATCGGTACAACTTCCAACCGGTTCTGCAAGAAGAACGTTCGGAGATTGGCCGTCACCCAATCGCCCGGCTGCGGCGATCAATTCATCAAATTTGCAACAGAAGCATCCATCAACAACCTCGGCCGTATCAAATCCGGCATTGCGAAAGAGTTCGGTATCGACCAGATTGCCGGATTGATCGTTCGCAATAATTCCAACCCGAAGTCCCTGCCTTAAATAGAATTCCGCCATACGCAGAAGACACGTTGTTTTACCGGCTCCAAGGAAACCACCGACGAGGTGGAAAGTGATCGATTCTTCATCCTGGATCATAGCTCGGATTTCGGCAGCGCCGTCGTGATTGCTTGCGTCCACAAAACTGTTGAGAGCGTCAATTTCATTGAACCCAACGCACGATGCCGAGCCAAAACTCACAAGACGAGATTTACCCGAGTCAAAAGAAATTGCAGCCACGAATATTCGAGATTACGATAGATTAATGCAAGGACTTATAAACTACGTCTCTCGCAGGTGCTGCTGCTGAAGTCAATAGAAACGACCCATGCCGCGGGCCAAACTAACTGCAACAGTCGGAGGCTCGATTTTGAAACTGCGAAGAGAGCAAATCGAAGCACTCGCTAATTACAGTCGATCGACTTTCGAGGATGAAGCGTTCAACACATTGAAAGAGATTTGGACAGACGAGTTTGACGAATTGGGCGAACAGGCTGTTAGAGACTTGATCCACATGGGATTTGACAAGTCCGATCGTTACGAGATGACATCTGAGGACGAAGTTCTTAGATTCATTCACCTTATGATGCTTTGGGGACCTGATTTCGACGAATCTTTGGATACGGCATGGGCCTCGCAGATTCTAGCTCGAAATTGTTCGGCCTCGCTAATGTTGCGGCAATTGGAGTGGAAATCTGATCAATTACTGAATGCGGAAGAATCAAAACAGTGAGAGAAACGGAATTGTCCGAGAGGCTCGCCGTACCCGCGACGGCGTACCTGCCAAGGACCTAATTTGACGACAAATTAACGGGATTTCTGGTGGGAAAGAAGAAACGAAAACCAAGTGGCGCGAACAGCAAGGCTGGTTCACCCAGTGGCAGTTGCAACAAGAAGAGTACGGGTAAGAGTCAGCCAAAGGAGCAGCCGTGC
>CAUZVF010000923.1:0-3284 GCA_963582955.1 Planctomycetota bacterium | reverse complement strand
CCGTGTCGGCTTCACAATTAGAGGCGCTGTCACAATTTCCGGCGTTGAAGCATTTGCTACTCTATGGAACCTCGATCAGTTCCGTGGAACTCGCTGAGTTGCGGAAACAACTGCCGAAGACCGGCATTCACCTGAGCCCCGCGAAAGGGAAAGAGCGAAGCGCGTTTCAGCGATTTCTCGACGCGGCGGCAACACGTGACGGTGAAACTTCGGCGGACGCCGACGAGGGCCGTGAACCGCTCGCCGCAGGCAAGCCCATTCTCGGCTCAGCGAATCAGCGTTTTTCGCGGAGCGACGAGGCTCCTGATTTTCAACGGCACGTACTCGCCTTATTCGGACGGCTCGGCTGCAACGGCAGAAGTTGCCATGGCTCATTCCAAGGCCAAGGCGGCTTCCGGCTCTCGATGTTCGGATACGACTTCGAGACCGACATCAAATCACTGAGCGAGAGGATCGACACTGAGTCTCCCGAAGAAAGCTTGATCCTCAAGAAACCAACAATGCAAGTGGACCACGGCGGCGGCGAGCGATTCGAAAAAGATAGCTGGCAATACAAGTTGCTCTTACGATGGATCAAAACAGGAGCAAAAGGACGGACGAGCGACGCTGCCACGTTCGTGCGACTGGACGTGACGCCTTCCGAGTTCGTCTTTAGCAAGGCTGGCGAAACCGTCCCGCTGAAGGCTATTGCTGTTTGGTCGGACGGCACTCGGGAAGATGTGACGTGTTTGACTCGGTTTCAATCCAACGACGACACGGTTGCCGAAGTAACTGAAGATGGGTTGATAACCAGCAAAGGGGCCGGTGACACGTATGTTATTTCATTTTACGACAACGGCATCTATTCAACGCAAACGCTCTTGCCGGTTTCCAATCGTGTCGGTGATCGCTACCCCGACATTCCCACACCGACAAAGATCGACGAGTTGGTGGTTGCCAAACTCTCGAAGCTGGGCATCGTGCCATCGGAATTGTGCAGCGATGAAGAATTCCTGCGGCGTGTCGGTTTGGATCTGGCGGGAACTTTGCCGACACCTCAAGAAATCAAAGACTTTGTTGTCGAAACTTCTCCCGGTAAACGAGCCCGCAAGATCGATGAATTGCTGGAACGTCCCGCCTATGTCGAATGGTGGACGAATCGATTCTGTGACCTGACTGGCACGAACGCACAACATCTCGGTTCGACCGATATGAACCGGCCGGCCGCCAATCAATGGACAAGTTGGATTCGACGTCGATTGCGTGACAACGTCGGATGGCACGAAATCGTGGCCGGCATTCTGTTGGCTCGCAGCCGGCGTCCGGGGCAGACGTACGAAGAATACACCGCCGAACAAAGTGCCTTCATGCGGCGCGGAGATCCCGAAGATTACACGGCACACGATAATCCGATGCACTATTACTGGTTCCGCGGCAATCTGACACAGCCGATGGACCGGGCCTTGTCATTCGGCTACATCTTTCTTGGTGTCCGGCTGCAATGTGCTCAGTGTCACAAGCATCCGTACGACCAATGGTCGCAGCAGGATTTCAAACAGTTCACTCAGTTCTTTAGCCGCATCAAAGCGGGAGTTAGTCCCGATGCCGCCGAATCGCAGCGGCAATTGAAGACGAAACTCGGTGTCCCGGTCAAGCTCGACACGGCCGCGTTGCGGCGGCAAATGTACATGCGAGTTGCCGCCGAAGGCAAACCGATTCCTTGGAACGAGATCTACATTCAGGCTCCGACGGGCAAACCACAAATTGCCAAACTACTGGGAGGCGACCAGATCGACCTGAACCAGTACGACGACCCGCGTGAGCCGTTGATGGATTGGCTGATGCGGCCCGACAACCCGTATTTCGCGCGGGCATTTGTGAATCGGATTTGGGCTCATTACTTCGGCGTCGGCATCGTCGATCCGCCAGACGATTTCAACATGGCCAATCCGGCCAGTAACAAGGCACTGCTGGATTACCTGGCGCGCGAATTCGCCAACTCCGGCTACGACATCAAACAGTTGCACCGCACGATTACGAATAGCCGTACCTATCAACTTGGTTGGCGGCCAAACGAGACCAATCGCCGAGACGAACGCAATTTCAGCCATGCGTTGATTCGCCGCCTTCCCGCCGAAGTTGTCGTCGACGCGATTCTGCAAGCCACGGCGAATGACAAGAAAATGAAGTCCGTCGCCGCTGATGTCAAACAGCGAAAAATCGCACAACATCCCATCTCGATCCAGGCCCGCTCAATCGATTACTCGTTGCTTGTGTTTGGCAAGCCGTTGCGGACCACCAATTGCGATTGTGAACGACAGATGCAACCGTCGTTGTTGCAATCTTTGTACGTGCGTAACGATCATGAATTGTTGCAGTGGCTCGAACGAAATGATGGCTGGTTGGCTCAAGTTGCTGGCAAGTTGAATCAAACTCTGTCACGCGAAGTTCCGGAAACGAAGAAACGGAAGAAGCGAAAGAGAAAACCCAAACTCAAACCGAAGCCGAAAACAGATGTCGCACCCGCGAATCCCGATTCGAACACCGTCGATAAGCTTGTCGGCTCGGCGTACGTCCGTTGTCTCAGCCGGCCACCAAACCAGAATGAATTGAGCCGCGCGCGACAGCATATTCTGCAAAGTGAAAACACGGTCGAAGGGCTCCGAGATTTGATGTGGGTCCTGTTGAATACACATGAATTTGTGACAAATCACTAACGGCTGCAACGTGCGGGCCGGCTTGGATCGTCGCGCCTGCCATTCATGACAAACCGAGGAGATCTCAAGATGTCACACAAGAATTGTGACGGTGTCACGCGGCGTAACGCGTTGCAAGTGGGAGTTGTCGGGCTGACCGGCCTGACTCTGTCGGATTATTTGCGGTTGGCGAACGCCGAATCTGAGAAAAAGTCGACGGCGGATTCGGTCTTGTTCATCAATCTTGCCGGCGGGCCGGCGCACCTCGACACCTTGGACATGAAACCGGAAGGTCCCGCCGAGACGCGCGGCGAGTTCAAGGCGATTCCGTCGAAATTGCCGGGCCTGCAAGTCTGCGAGTACATGCCAAAGTTCGCTGCCGCCGCCAATGAGTTCACATTGATCCGCGGCATCAGTCATTCCGCCGGATCGCATCCGTTGGGTCAGAGTTATATATCGACCGGCAATCTTCCCAGCCCCGCGGTCGTTTATCCATCGTTGGGCTCGGTCGTCGGTAAAGAGATACCAGGCCAGCCCGACTTGCCTCCCTATGTGGCGATCCCTCAGACCGAGTGGAATGCAGGCTACATGGGTGATGGTTTCGCACCA
>CAUZVF010000922.1:0-3287 GCA_963582955.1 Planctomycetota bacterium | reverse complement strand
ACGAAACTTTGAAAGTCGGCCTGATCGGCGTGGGCGGACGCGGACGCGGTGCCGCGGCTCAGGCACTGTCAACGGAAGGCAACGTGCAACTGACCGCCGTTGCCGACGCGTTTCCCGATCGGTTGGAAGAAGGTCTCTCGGCCATCAAAGCTGGACTTGGCGAAAAGGCCGATCGCGTGCAGGTGGACGAGGACCACAAATTCTTAGGTTTTGATGCCTACAAGCAAGTTCTCAATAGTGGCATCGACGTCGTGATTTTGACGACGCCGCCGGGATTCCGTCCCATTCACTTTGACGCGGCGGTGAAAGCCGGAAAGCATATCTTCATGGAAAAACCGGTCGCCACCGATGCCCCCGGCATCCGCAGCGTACTGGCGAACGCCAAGATCGCCAAACAAAAGGGATTGGCTGTCGGCGTCGGCCTGCAACGTCATCACCAGCCGAAATACATCGAAACAGTCGAGCGGATTCACGACGGAGCCATCGGCGATATCGCCGCACTTCGGGTCTATTGGAATAGTGGCGGTGTCTGGGAACCTCGCAAGTCGCGCGAACAATGCAAGACCGAAATGGAATACCAGATGCGCAACTGGTACTACTACACATGGCTATGCGGAGACCACATTTGCGAGCAGCATATTCACAACCTCGACGTTGGCAACTGGGTGAAGCGCGCGTTGCCGATTCGCGCGTACGGAATGGGCGGACGGCAAGTCCGCACCGATAAACGCTACGGGGAAATCTTCGATCACTTCGCGGTCGAGTACGAATACCCCGACGGCACTAGGATGTTCAGCCAATGCCGCCACATCCGTAACTGCTGGAACAGCGTGACCGAGCATGCTCACGGCACGAAGGGCTCGGCCAACATTAGCGGCGGAAAAATCACCGCCGGCGACGAAACCTGGCGCTGGAAGGGCAACAAGAAGACTCCGTACCAGATCGAACACGACGACCTGTTCGCCGCAATCCGAGCCGGTGAAGCCGCCGATTACAACGAGGCCGAATACGGTGCTCACAGCACAATGACGGCAATCCTCGGCCGCATGGCGACTTATTCCGGCAAACCGATCACTTGGGATGACGCGATCAACTCAGAAAAGAGCATCATGCCCGACCGCTTTTCGTACATCGACGATCCTCCCATCATGCCCAACAAGAACGGAGAATATCCCATCGCTGTTCCGGGCGTGACCGAAGTCCTTTGATCGCCAGTTGTCGAATCATCATGGCCGGCCACCGTGCCGGCCTTTTTTTCGCGCGGAACAGACTGATGTTGGAAACGCTAATCATCACTAATCCACATTCATCAACACAATCAGCGAAGATTAGCGCGGATTAGCGTTCCCCCAAATACTCAAAACCAAAGGACGGACGCAATGTACCACCGCATTCGAAGACTGACTGCTTTGATGGCACTCTTTTGTGTTGACAGTAGCCCAGTTCCCTAAGTTGAACACGAATGTCATCATTGAAACGGAACCGTGCCGTCTGGAATCGCATGGCGGAAACCGGTAGCCAGTTCGCCAAAGTTGCTTCCGACGAAGAATGCCGCGATCCGCTGCGAACACTCGATACACGCGGGTGGCTGCCGTCGAGCGTCGAGGGTCTGGATGTGCTATGTCTGGCCTCGGGCGGGGGCTGGCAGTCGGTTTTGTATGCAACCGCCGGAGCCAATGTCACGGTCGTCGATATTAGTGGATCAATGTTGTTTCTCGACGAACGTGAAGCATTGCGACGAGATCTCTCGGTGAAGACGATTGAAGCATCGATGGATGATCTGTCGATGCTGCACGAACAGAGTTTCGATATCGTGCATCAACCAGTGAGCACTTGCTATGTTCCAGATGTTTCGAAAGTCTATCGCGAGATTGCTCGCGTCACGCGTGAAGGCGGAATCTACATCAGCCAGCACAAGCAACCGACCAGTTTACAGATCGGCGGCCGGGATCACCGAGACCGATACGTCATCGGCATCGAGTATTATCATGAGGGGCCACTGCCACGGACGTCTGATTCGTCGTATCGTGAAGACGGCGCCGTCGAATACTTGCATCGATGGGACCAGTTGGTCGGCGAACTATGCCGCGTGGGCTTTGTGCTCGAAGACTTGCGCGAGCCCTTTCGCGCCGACAAATCCGCGCCGCCGGGACATTTCCGCCACCGCGGTCAGTTCGTGGCTCCATACGTGCGGCTGAAAGCGCGGCGTTTGGCGCACGAGAGCATCGATTCGCCGACAAGCTCGATTTGGACGCCGTAACGCCGGATTTCCAAGTCGGGCGTCGAACGCCGCAAGTTGTGTCTAAATAACAACTTGTAGCAAATCTCGTCGCTTCCTCGTTCGAACGCATCAATTCTGACACACTCGTATTGACGCATTTTCGATCGTGTGCAAAATACGCCGCTCAATGTCTGATCATGTTCACCTCTAAATTCAAAACCAGAACCTCAATCAAATTGTGATCTCTCACGGTTTTGGTTCCACCCGGCAAAGCAAAGGAGTGCATCGGCCGTGAAAAAAATGATCTTGTCGGCGACCGTTATGGCGGTATTGGTTGGGTTCATCGGTATCGCCAGGAGCCAAAACGAAGCAGGTGCGGAATCGACTCCGCACAAAGTGGGCCTGATTGATATGGCGAGAGTCTTCAAGGATTACAAGAAATTCAAGGTCTTGCGAGAAGATCTGAAGGGCGAGATCGCTCAAAGTGACTTGAAGATCAAACAGATGACGGCGCAGTTGCAGCAGCTCAAGGCAGAAGCCGAAAGCTTCAAGCCGGCCACTCCTGAACGCGTGAAACGCGAAGACGCGATGGTTAAGCTGCAGGCCGAATTCCAGGCATTCCGTGCCAATGCCCAGCGAAAATTCTTGCGAAAAGAATCACAGATTTACAAGACGGTGTACTTGGAAGCCACGGATGTCGTCAAGAAGTATGCCGAGTACTACAAGTACACACTCGTCATTCGGTTCAACGGCGAGGAATTGAACACCGAAGATCCCAAGCAGTTGATTCAAAGCCTGAACCGGCAGGTTGTCTACCATCGTCCGGAAGATGACATCACGGATTCAGTTCTTGAGTACCTCAATCGGAAATACCCGCAGGCTGCGCCTGTAAACATTATTAAGAAAGAAGACAATTCCAAGACGACAAAGTGATTCTCGCCATGCGAGTTTCACCGCGGAATTTTTCACTCGCTTGCCGGCGCGATGACGCCGGCAAGCGAGATTTGTGTCACATCAGCCGTCTTATTCTCGAACTGACAATGACCAATCGGCAAAGTGACGGGCC
>CAUZVF010000921.1:0-3295 GCA_963582955.1 Planctomycetota bacterium | reverse complement strand
CATCCGTCGACGATCGTGGTCAAGTCGATGTTGACGATGTCACCGCCCTTGAGAACCGTGCCATCCGGAATTCCGTGGCACACAACCTCGTTGATGCTGGTGCAAATTGTGTTCGGGTAGCCACTGTATCCCAGGCATGCGGGCTCATGGCCGTGATCCAGAGTGTATTCGTGGACCAGCTTGTCGAGCCTGCCCGTCGTGACTCCTTCACGGACCTGAGCGCGCAAATAATCCATTAGCTGCGCATTGAATTTTCCGGCACGCCTAAGTCCGTCCCGTTCTTCTTCGGTTTTGTAGAGCGGAGCTTTGGGCACGGATGATTTATTCATAAGATACGCGGCAAACCGGGGCTGTTTCACAATACTGATGAATGGCATCGGTGAAAGACCAAACGTGATATCTTGGTGACATCGTTTGCTATTGGCAACCGCACGTCCGCGCAATTGTCACGCGCGGTTTGTCGTGAGAATGAGCGTGGCGAAATCGCAAGCAACCGACGAACCAAATCCGTGCCGGTGGCCACGCGAAGGCGTACAGAATGCGCCTTGAGAAGTCTCTCACCGAGACATCCGCGCCAGTTTTTGTAGCTTGACTCTCCGAGTCGAGCAGGCGGGAGGGAGGCTCGACTCAGAGATTCAAGCGACTTTGGTTACGGCTTCGCCGTGTTAGAAGTCTTGGCGCAAAAAGAAACCCGGCTCCTCCGTGAAACCGGGTCGGTGATCGATGTTTGAACGGTTGTAATTCGACAGATCTAATGATGGTGGTGGTGGCCAAATCTGCGGTAACTGCTGTATCCACGGTTATAGCCGCTCCCAATGCGGATGCTGAATCCGGGCCGATAGTAACTGAATCCCGATGATCGATAGGGAGAGTAGCCATACCCGTAGCTCGACCCGTAGGAACGCGGATAGTAGTTGCTTGACTGCGAGTAATACGAAGATCTTGGATACGAAGAGTAGCCAAACGATGAAAAGCTAGATCGGCCAAACGAACTGCCTGAGCGGCAGTGGTCAGCCTTGGCGGTATCGGCCATTCCGACGAATGTCAGTCCACCCGCAACTGCGGCGATCAAAAACAGATTCTTCATTGTCTTGTCTCCCTGATCAAATGGAATTAGGTTGAGAGGGTTTCCCATGTGGCACGTTTTTGGGTCAGATTTGTGTGCCCGCGATGTTGATCAAAAAGCACATTAGATGCCTTTTGGGATGATGCTTTCTCACAACTTGTCGTAACCGCCAGTGGCGAAATGGATTAAAGTTTTGTGAGCCAATTGCCGACGCCTTCGATGCAGCGAACTTGTGTCTCATTACCGCAAAAAGTGTCATCAGGATGATGACTCGACCGGGTTGCGAAGCACGCCAATGCCATCGATTTCGGCCTCGAGCAGGTCGCCCGCTTTGAGAAACTTACCTTTCGCGGAACCGACTCCCGCTGTTGTCCCGGTTGAAATGATGTCGCCTGGCTCCAAAGTGACGAAGCTGGAAAGAAACTCGACAATCGCCGCAACAGGAAAGACCATTTCAGAAGTGGATCCGTCCTGTTCGACCTCGCCATTGACCTTCAGCGTCATGTGCAACTGCTGAGGATCGTCGATTTCGTCAGCCGGCAAAACGGCGGGCCCCATCGGACAAAACGTGTCGTGCCACTTGCCGTGCAACCAGTCGAAGAAGCTGTCCTTTTCACGCTCGGTCCGAGCGGAATTTGGCTTGAATTTGCGGTCCGAGATGTCGTTGACCACGGTGTATCCAGCGACGTAGCTCAACGCATCCGCCTCGGACGCTGACTTGCAGCGTTTTCCAATGATCACGCCGAGTTCCAATTCCCAATCGATATGATCCGGCGATACCTCGGGAATCACGACGGGATCACCAGGATTTGTCAACGTTGTCAGCGGCGGCTTCATGAAAATGTAGGGAAACGTCTGAGCCCGCTCGGTCGCGCGGCCTCCGCCTTCTTCAATATGTTTCGAATAGTTGCCCGCCAGAAACATCAATTTGGTCGGATTCGGGTTTGGAACCAGCAACTTGACCGAATCAGCCGCAAGGCTGATCGAGGCAATCTGATCTTCCGATAGCTCGGCGAGACGTTGCTGAATGGCGACAACTTGCGACCGAGCTTTACCGCCGGGAAGAAACGTTGCCATGCAAGACGAATCCGGCAATTCGGTCCCTGCCAATTCCGAGGCCTTCGCCAGCGGAATCACGGAGTCATCGTCATAAAAACCAAGTTGATCGGTATTTTCAGAATTGAATCGGCATAGTCGCATTTTTTGGTTTCCGTTCTAAATTTTGCGCCTAGAATTACAGAGTTGAACGTCAATGATCGGTTAGCATCCGCGAATGGCTATAGTGTGGCTCGATTGATGAGTTTTCTCAATCGTTGCCTTGCCGCCACCTCAGTTTTCGGCGAGCGACTCCGAAACTTCGCAATTCAGCAAAACACCGGTGTCGTTGCGTATGATGATTGGAAAGCGATTGAAACTGAAATTGATCGTGTTCAGCGTGTCGGATAAACTTCACGGCAATGACCATTTACCGATCGTGCAAACTTAGTTTTGCCAAGGAGATAATAAGCGATGATATTCGATCCCATGTACTTTATATTTATTGCTCCCGCACTGCTGCTGATGCTGTGGGCGCAAATCCGAGTTAAATCGGCGTATGCCCGTGGTTCAAAAATCGATGCCCGTCTGACGGGGGCTGCGGCTGCTCGATACATCCTCGACCAGGCCGGATGCCAAGATGTCGGAATCGAGGAATCGCGCGGATTCCTGTCCGACCACTACGATCCCCGACATCGCGTGCTACGTCTGAGCCACGACGTTTATCACAATCGTTCGGCATCGGCCGTGGGAATCGCCGCTCACGAGGCCGGACATGCCTTGCAACATGCACAGCGCTATTTGCCACTCGTCGTCCGGAACGCTGCCGTGCCGGCGGCACAGTTTGGTCCGTGGTTGTTCGTTGCGCTGATGATCATCGGTTTCTTGATGGGCAGCATGGAGTTGGTTTTGTTAGGAATCATGTGTTACGGCGGGTTGTTGGTTTTTCAAGTGGTGAACCTGCCAGTCGAATTCGATGCCAGTAACCGGGCGAAACGGATTCTGACGGAATACAACATTGTCGACGGTGAAGGTGCTGCGGCCGTGCGTAGCGTGCTGAATGCCGCCGGTTGGACATACGTGGCCGCAACGTTGCAGACGTTGCTAACGTTGCTCTATTACCTCTACGTCATTTTCGGACGACGTGATTAGCAGCATCGCCTTGTTTAACGGCAAGCCGCAGGCGCCTGCGTG
>CAUZVF010000920.1:0-3296 GCA_963582955.1 Planctomycetota bacterium | reverse complement strand
GACGCGACCATTACCGTTTCGCCGCGGTAGGTGTGTTTGCGGGTGCTGGCGTCAAAGGCGGTCAAATCATTGGTGCAACGGACCCGACAGCGGCGAAAGTCGTCGATCCTGGCTGGCACAAAGGCCGCTCGGTTTATCCGGAAGATGTTCTGGCGACGATCTATTCAACGATGGGGATTGATTGGAGCAAAAGGGTCACGCAAACGTCATCCGGCCGACCGTTCGATTATGTCGAAAACATTTCGCCGAAAGGATATCTTGAATTTGGCGAAATCAAAGAGTTGTTTATGTAGAGCATGTCTTCAAATCGTAGTAGGCACTCTCTGAGTGCCGTAACCGCGACTCAAAACGATGGCTGTTCAGGCAACGGCACAGGGACTGTGCCTACTACTTGCAAGACAAGCTCTTAGCGATACCTTGGGAAGTCCGCAGGTAAGGCGTATGACCACATCCAAATTGAGAAACAATCGAATCGCTCGCCGTCAATTCCTCCAGTTCAGCGCGTATGGCGCGCTGTCGGCAACGATGAATGGTATCGCGCCACGTCGAAGCATCGCTGCGTCGACGACCCAGAATCCGATCAAAGCATGCATTTTTGTCATGCATTACGGTGGTCCCAGTCACTTGGATACGTGGGACATGAAGCCCAACGGACCGGCCGAAATGCGTGGTGAGTACAAACCAATTGCGACCAATGTTGCCGGCAGAATTGTTTGCGAACACTTGCCGCGAATGTCTCGGCTTGTCGACAAGGTCGCGCTCATCCGCTCGATGCATCACCCGATGACGAATCACAATGCGGCGATGTATGAGGCATTAGTGGGGAGACTTCCAGACGGGGGTGACAACGAGATTCTTCCAGCGGATCGCACCAATGATTGCCCATCATACGGTTCGACACTCACCTATTTGACCGAGCAGGGCAAATTGCCTCGTGGGCCGTTGCCGCTGACCAATGTGGCCTTGCCGCATGTCCTGCACAACGTGGTGGATCTTGCCGGGCAAAATGCGGGATTTCTCGGAGGACGATACGATCCGCTCCAGGTGGTCGGCGACCCCAATCGTCCCGAATTTCGCGTCGATGCGCTCAGTCTGCCGGGCGACGTCCCTGTGAGCCGCTTTACGAGCCGAGTCGAGTTGCTTAACCAACTCAACGAATTCCCGCTGGATAATGATCGACAGATGCAGGCCTATCAAGAACGTGCTACCACTCTACTGCTCGATCAGCAGGTGCAGCATGCTTTTGATATCGCGCAAGAACCAGCAGCGCTGCGTGACCGTTATGGCCGCCACAAATTCGGCCAAAGCATGCTTCTGGCCCGACGGCTCGTCGAATCCGGCGTGCGGTTCGTCAACGTCAACGACAAACGCACCAATGGCCAGATCACGAACTGGGATAGTCACGAAACGATTTTCCCGCGACACAAACAACTCTTACCACTGATGGACCAGGGGCTGTCAGCATTGATCGAGGATCTGGACCAACGCGGAATGCTCGAATCAACGCTGGTCGTTTCGATGGGTGAGTTCGGTCGGACGCCGAAAATCAATGGAAACGCCGGCCGAGATCATTGGCCAAACTGCTATCACGTTCTCCTGGGTGGCGGCGGAGTTGACGCCGGTGTGACATACGGAGCGAGCGACCGAATGGGCGCCTACCCGGTCGACCACCCGGTGACGCCGGGCGACTTGGCCGCGACCCTGTATTGGCGATTCGGAATTGATCCCGAACATGAGATTCATGATGCGTTTGGACGACCATTCCGACTCGCAACGGGACGCCCGCTTAGTCCGCTTTTCCCCACGGCCTAAAACATTCAGCGGCGATCTCAGGAGAAGAGTTCGGGAATTGGCTTGCCCAAGTGACCAAAGTAGACGGGGCGGTTTGCCGCCGTATAAAGGGGACGGTCACGGTTGATGCCCAGCTTTTCGTAAATGCTCGTCGCGTAGTCTTCCGGCGTGTGCGCGTGTGAGACAACATAGCCGCCGTCGCGGTCGGTTCGGCCGATCGCCTGGCCTCCCGGCACTCCAGCTCCGGCGAACGCGATGGAATAGGCGTCGGTCCAGTGGTCGCGTCCCTGAAACTTGTTCAGCCTGGGAGTGCGACCGAATTCGGAAACAAAACAGACCAATGTTTCGTCGAGCAGTCCGCGGTCGTCAAGGTCACTGACGAGAGCGGCGAACGCTTGATCGGTACTGCCCATCATCACCCAATGGCCGATGCCGTATCGTCCCTCGCCGCCCGCCTTGTTACGGATGGTGCCGCACGAGCCGGGCGTGTAGATCAGGTCGTGATGGTCCCAGTTCAGGTTGAAGCCGCCAGGAGTTTCAGGTGTCAGCGGCCAGCGCACATCGACGGTCACAAAGCGAACTCCCGCCTCGATGAGTCTGCGTCCGAGCAAGTAGCATGCTCCGCGATGGCCGGGGCCGTACTTCGAGCGGATCGACTCTGGTTCCGACTGCAGGTGAAACGCGGCGGTCACCTGGGAACTCGTCAGCGTGTCAAACGCCTGCTCGTACAAGTGAGCCATGCCGTCGAGCGAACGGCCCGCACGATTGCCGGAGGTGAATGAATGGTCGATCGATGCGAGCAATTTCTGCCGGCCCGCCAGCCGTCGCGTTTCATTCTCAGGACGCGCGAGCAGATTCGCCACCATCCAGTTGGGATCGGATAGGTCACGGCCACCCGTCTTGAAGACCTGGGTCGCCGCCGAAAGAAATCCGGTCCGAGCTTGCGCTGCCTGTTCGTGGTTGCCGGGGATCATGATGTACGGTGGCAGCGCTGGAGATTTGCTGCCGATGAGCCGCGTGACGACCGAGCCGATATCGGGCATCTCGATGGCGCTTTTGGGGTGAGTTCCAGACAGCGCATACTGCGTGCCGTCAGGGTGGCCGCTTGCGCCGGCTTTTGGGTGGTGCATCGACCGCACGACGGCCAGTTTGTTGGCAATGCGTGCCGTATGCGGCAACAACGAACTAAACCGGATGCCGGGAACGTTCGTCGAGATTGGACGGTGCGGGCTTCGGTGTTCGGCAATTGCGTCGGGCTTCGGGTCCCACGTGTCGATGTGGGACAACCCGCCCTGCTCAAGAATGACGATGACGCGTTTCGCCGCGACACGCCGTTTCGGACTGGCCGAACGAGCTTCCAATGCCAGCAGTTGTGGTAACGACAAGCCCAAAACACCCGCAGTCCCGGTCTGTAGCAGGTGACGTCGAGTCAACAATGGTGAACCGTGGTTGCGGGCAGACGATTGTTGCATGTTCAACTCGGGCAGGAAGAGAGCCGACGTTCC
>CAUZVF010000919.1:0-3298 GCA_963582955.1 Planctomycetota bacterium | reverse complement strand
CACGAAGAAAACGAAGAATCAGAAATCCTAACCCATTTCTGTAGATATGTATTCAGTACGGGCGGTGACGACCGTGGCAAGTGTTGGCAGACAATATGGACCCAAATCCGTTCAAGCATCCCGCCATCATGCTCGCGAGAATTCGTGACGCGATTGCGCCATCGCTGGCTGCTGCTGGGTTCAAGTTGGTCGGAAGAAACAAACCACCAACGTCGGTTCATCTATACATTGATTACTCGCGTGGCAATGACCTGTTTCGGCTATCTTGGGACAGACGCGACAGTAACCAATTCATCGGTTTCGTCGCTGAATTCATTCACGAACCCGACATACTTGAATCAATCATCTCAATGGATTTGTCCTATATCTCCAAGCTTCCACACGCCGCAGTGACCCCTGAGGTTCAGACGCAGATTGATGCAATTGCCAAGTCTATCAACATTTACCTGAAGGGCCTGACAGATTCGTCATCGCCCATCGAAGCATCGAACGGATAGTGGCACGTTGTCTGCCAACAAAGCACGGCTGCAAAGCGAATTCACCTTAGGCGAAGTATCTGTAATGCTGGCCAACGATCGTCCGACAAAGCCAATTCACGGAATTTTCGCAGTTGCTTCGGCGGATGCGACTACTTACCGCAACTCATCAAGCGACGCATCCATCGCAACAGCCCGATGGTTCCATTCGAATCGTTCGAGTTGTCGGCGACAGTTTCGCCATTCGTCCGTCAACAATTTGCCGGATGCCTTTCGGACGGCGAGTTCGGTCAGCCGGCTGGCTAAGTGATCGGCGGTGCCGTCGTGAAAGAAGTCATCGATGTCTTCCAGTACTTCTGGGTAAGCCAATCGACGGGGAACCAGTGGGATACAGCCCGCGGCGACGGCTTCGACGATGGCGATGCCGAAGAACTCGTGCAGTGCCGTTGAGACAACGACGTCTGATTGTTGCAATGCGACGATGTAATCGCGGCGGTTGTCCAAGTGACCCCAGTGGTCGATCTTGTCGGCGAGAGTTTTGCGAGCTTGTGCAAAACAATTCGGGACATCTCCGAAAGACTGTCCCAGCACGCTGACGCGAAAGTCGGTTCCGGCTGGTGCAAGTTGTTCCAACGCACTGAAAAATGTTGCGGGATTCTTGTCGTGTTCCCAGCGAGCGGCCCACACGATTCGCAATGGGCCTTCGGTGTTTCTTTCGACCGAAGAATGGGCGGCTGATTCGAACTCGTTGAAATCGACGCCGGGAGGTTGGACTTCGGACTTCTCGCGTAGTCGCTCGACAGCCGACGCATGTTGATGGTCGGGCATGCGGCCGAGGAATTCGCCGAGTTGGCTCAGGAAGTCGTTGCGGTGATACTCGGAATTAAACCAGACGCGATCGGCCGCCAACGCGGTTGTGAAATTGGTGTATGCGAAGTGCAAATCGCGTTCGTCGCGCCGTTGGTTTGGATATGTCAGTTGGTTCTCGTGGAAGTAGACAACGGCCGGCAGATTGCGAATCGACGGACAGCACAACCCGCGAAACTCCGCCAGATTCAGCATATCGGTGCAGAATACGGCGTCCCATGATTCGTCGCGTGCGACACCTTCGGCTGTTTGTTCGGCAAACGTCACGGCGGAATGCCGCATCCGCCATTTCCATTTGTGAGCGGGCAGCGTCAGCACCGTGAATTCGTGCCGGCTGTTCTTGATCCAGCCATCCAGGAATGCTCGATGGCTGCCACCGTGGTATGGGTTCAGAACCAAAACGTTCATAAGTTTTCACACATGACGAGTCGTAGTCAGATAAAATTGAACAGAAGGTAACGGAGTCAACGAAGAGACTCAATTTGCAGACCTTCGTTTTCTCCGTTGCCTTGTGTTCCAAAACTGAAATACTCATCCGAAAATCAGTGACGACAAATGGTCCAGCCGCCCGAGATAGTGTTTTAGTCGATCAATGACACGGTCGACATCGGCGAGACGGATGTTCTGCAAGTAATGTCGCTCCAGCCAAGTCATCCCGCTCAGCAGAACCGCACTTCGATCGAAGATTCCAACAAGCTGTTGTTCATTCGCTGTCAGAGGCCGCAGTGTTTGGTAGGCGTCCAAGGCTGTCGCCCACGCCGCCGAGTCGTCGCTCAGCAAACTCCCCAGCAGACGCGCGAGATCGGTGGCGACGTTTTCCGTGCGACAGGCACTCAGATCGATCAAGCCGCTGACTTCGTTGCCAGTGAACAGCACATGATCATGCCACACATCGCGGATGCACGGTTGCAACGAAACGCGAATTGAAGCGGCACCCGCCAATTCGTCCGCCACTTTCGCAGCTAGTTCGTTAAAGCGATTCAGTAGTGACTGCGAGATGGAATCGAACTCGTCGTGATTTGACTGGGCGATCGCGCGGCCGATGGCATCACATCCGCCGTCTTGCAGTTTTCGGATCCGTTTACCGCGTTCCGCGACGGCGGGAGAAGTCGCGTCCGACATCGATGCGAACCACTGACGTTCGTCGGCCCGTGGCTGGAATTCTCCGGCAGCAAGATGCCATTGTGCCAAACATCGCATCGCTGCGTGCAAACGGTCTGTGTTTGGATTCTCACGGAAATCCGCCGTTCCTGGCATCCACGGTTCCAATTGCCAGTGATGTCCGTGGGTCGCGATCAGGGTTTGGTCGTCGGTCGTTTCAATCGCGACGGCAAGCTGGGAAACTCCTGCTTGATGCGTTTCCTTCAACAATCGATGCAGGCCCAGGATGCGAGACTCGGGAAGACTGTTGATTGGCCAACGCCGCAAACAAAACTCGCCGAGTCCACAAGTCAGCCTGAAAATGGCGGCTCCGCTAAATCCTTGTCCTTGATCGAATAGCTCGACGCTTTCGGGCTGAATCAGATTTGGATAGCGGTCAATCACCGAGCGAAGTTCGCGGTTCATGTCGATGGAATTCCTTCGCGGTGGCGGCAGTTGCGAAATCGACAGAAAGATTTAGGACAGGAGAAATAGAAGCCGTGTCATTTTTCTGTCATTGATTTTTTGTCATATCAAAACGCATGGCGATCAGCCGGTTATTGACAGTGTTCCTATCTTCTCGATACAAATAGGAAAGCTTAACTATTCTACGAGGGTCGATTTAATTCGCCCGTTTGAGTATCTCCGAGGATAACTGACATGAATTCTGTATTGACGAAAACACTGGTCGTAATTTGTATGTTGGCGGTTATTGCTGCCGCTCCATCCACGAGCGATGCGGGAATTATCCCGTGGGTCTACAACGCAATCTTCGGCCCTAGTTCCGGACCGAATTACGGAGGATACAACGGAGC
>CAUZVF010000918.1:0-3301 GCA_963582955.1 Planctomycetota bacterium | reverse complement strand
ATCTCGACGAAGCCGTCTTCGCCGCCTACGGCTGGGATCCCAACATGACCGACGACCACCCGCTGGCCGCGCTGCTGGAGCTAAACCTCGAATGCACCCAAGGCGAAAAGTAGGAAGAACGGCAACGCCGTTCAACTCTCCAGCCCAGCGTCGCGAGCTTGCGAGCGCACGCTGGGTATGCGAGACAGCCTATGAACGGAAACCCTGAAAGGGTTTTACAAGCCAACCGTCTTAATCCCAAACATACCGTTCATCGACTTCAACACCGTACTTCTGACCCCTTCGATTGAAGTTGGCAGAGATTACGAGGTTCGTTCGTAGAACGCCATCGGGGTTCATCCGGTAATGCGTCGGTTGTCCCAGGGTGCGCTAACGCGACCCTGGGCTGGAGAGTCAAACCGCTTCGCGGTTTCTGCTGGAACGGCGGAACCTAATCAATTCTCACCACCCGTGGCGGTTTCGCCAAATCAAAGAACGAAGACCTCGTCACCGAATTCAGATAAAGAGTCATGAAATGCGAAGACCAAAGTTGCAACCTTGGACACCGACACCTGCGCAAAGTGAGTACATTCACGCGACGGAATCAACTTCGCGATGGCTGGCCAACTTGTCGGAAGATGTGCTGAAGCGCTACATAAGGAAAGTGGATCGCGGCGAAGGATTGCAGAATCATTGCATCGGCCGACACAAGAGCGGAATTGGATGCTCAACTCGAATCAAACGATGAATCAACAATCTTGTATTTGCAACTTCGAAAGGGTCCGTCTATTCCGCGAACGCTAATTCTCGCTCATCTCCGCTAATTCGATTAGCGTGGATTAGCGCAAATTAGTGTTCCAGAGCCACACTCAAAAGATTTCTTGGCACCACGGCAAGGGATACCACGCGAAGAGCCGGTCGGCGCGATCTAGAGCATTCTGTGTTCCCGTGACGACGCCGCTCCGTGCTAGGTCGCGGAAACGATGTCCGCCGAGATAGGCAGTGCCGAGAGCGTAGGCCGTCATTTCAATTTCCGGCTCAGCGTTTGCCGGTTCACAAGACCCCGTGCCGTCAGAGTCGACGTTCAGGCGAAAGACACCGTCGTTCCAAGGACACAACTCATCCTGCATGCGAAACACGATCGAGTCCGCGGTGGAATATCGACGTCCGGTCAGCGCGCCAACGACGTCGACCAGTCGGACCCACAGCGAATCTTCGATCGTACGCTCCATTCGCCGCGGCTGTTCCAACCACCATCGCAGCGGATCATCAATCGGCTGGTTCCAATACTTGATCGAATCGCTCAGGTCGATCCCAAAGATGTACTGCCACAAAGCCTTTTCGGCGTCGGAGTCGGTGCCGATCAGCTCGACAAGTCGCACGTCGGCCGTGCCTTCCGCGTGATTTGTGTGCGTTCGGTAAAGGGCATAGCCAACCGGTTGGTCATCACGGACGTGCAACACGCGCTGGTGTGCCGTGGCTCCGTTTCGCCGGTGTTCCGGATCACTCAGGATTCGATGCTGCCACCAATTGTGACTGCGTTGAAACATGCCAGGCCGTGCCCGCGCCACGACATCGAAAATCTTTGGAAAGATTTCAATCGCCGAATCGCTGTCGACCAATTTCATCGTACCGCGGATTTCGGGCGGTTGCTGCATTCGTGCGAATGGCTTTTGAAGCTTCATCACCGCCTGCTCACACGCTGGGCCGTAACCGAATCGACCGTAAATAGAGCTTTCGGACGCCCAAAGTGCCGCGAGCGGTTCGTTCCGGCGATGGACTTCCGCAAGATGTTCGGTCATCAGCGATCGCATGACTCCCTGCCGGCGATGCGTGGGCAAGACGGTCACAGCCGTCGTTCCAGCAGTTGATAAGACGCCGCCGGGAACTGTCAACTGAAAACTATACGCACCGAATGTCGCAACGATCTGATCGCCATCGTAAGCAGCACGCAACCTCTCGGTTTCAGTGATATTCGCAAAGAACTTGTTTGACTCGGGAGTGGGATCAAAGCCGAACGGAACACCCATTGTCTGAAAGAACGCTTCAATTTGGTCGCCCGAAACAGAATCGATTATGACACTCAAGAGTGATTCTCCTCGCACGGGGACACGTTGCCCAACATCGCCACATGTCGTGACACAATGATGTTCGATGAGGTTCAGAATTTGAAGTATTCCACGGTGATCATGACACCGTTTTTCTCATTGCCTCACGAACTTCTGGAGTGACGGGCAGTCTTCCGATACCAGACCACGCGCGGCGGCTGCCGAAATCGTCACTTCTCCTACGTAAATGTCGCCGTGAGAATCAACCCAGATGTCATGTGGAGCCGCGAAGTCGCCCACTGCATAGGGATTCTTACCGCCACCCCAGCGGCTGAGTAATTCGCCGCGGCGGCTGAAAATGCTCACCCGGCCACCCGTTTCGTCGGGTTTTGGATTCGGAGTGCCAGCATGCCAACCCAACTCGGCGACGAAGACGTTATCCTGCGGATCGAAAAACACATTGCACGGCCGCGCGACGTCAGTCCATTCCTCAATCAATTCGCCATCCGACGTAAACCACTGCAACCGGCTGTTCTCACGGTCGGAAACGACAACGATGCCGGAATGGTCGACGGCAATGCCGTGAGGAATCTGAAACTCGCCAGCCCCATCTCCCGGTGCTCCCCACGAAAGCAACAACTCGCCTTCCGGAGAAAACTTGTGGATACAACAGTTCCCATAACCGTCGCTGACATACATTTCCCCGTCTGGCGAAAGAGCAAGATTCGTCGGCAGATTGAACGGCAGGGCAGGGCGTTTGATCGTCAGATAACTGGCGTTTTCAACTCCGGAATCGCTCGCCTGGCCGCTCGTGCCCAGCGTCTGCAACAATTCTCCATCGGGCGTGAATTTGCGGACCGTGTGGTCTTGGTCGTCGGACAAATACACGCTGTCATCAGGGCCGATCCAAATCCCATGCGGCCGGACGAACGCGTCGTCGGCACGGTCACCACTGATGCCTCCCGCAGTCCCCCAAGATTGAAAAAAGTTCCCGTCGCGGTCGAAAACCATCACGGGCTGCTCGCCCCGAGTGAACACAAACACGCGATCTTGCGAATCCGCCGCCACGCCCACAGCTTCACCCATCGTCATCCCATCAGGCACACGCTGCCAGGCGTCGTTCGCCGCATACACAAAATCGCCACGACCTACCAGATTGGCCGCCATCGGATTAGTCTCGGTCATAGTGCTGAACTTTCACTGAAGAAATCCCCGTCGAATGTTTCGCGATCAGTGTACAGCGCCCGCGACGAGAAAGCACGATTCGTGAACAA
>CAUZVF010000917.1:0-3304 GCA_963582955.1 Planctomycetota bacterium | reverse complement strand
TTGTGCCGTAATTTTTTGCCGTCATCCGGACTTCTACTTTTCGGCTGCCGTCCTTTTCGAGATGGTTTTCCAACGACGAATCAACAATTCAAATCCATCACGTTGAGGATCGGTCGTTTCCGTTTGTTCCAGTACCTCGATCGCATCCGTCAGCCGGTCGGAAACGAGGTATGTCATTGCCAACAGAAATCGCGTGGCCGATGACCACTTGCCGTTTTCGTGTCGGCTCAGATACAACTTCAAGGTTTCACTGGCCGCTTGAAAATCCCGTTTTTCGAATTGGCAGGTCGCCATCCAGAATAAGGCGTTCTCGGCAGCTTTTTTGTGCATTGTCCGGATCTCGGATGGCAGATGTGCCTCGTAATACGCTTTGTCTTTTTCCGGAATTTTCACTCCTTCACCCGCGGGCGGCAACCGGTTCCACAATCGGATCGGAACATATTTCGTTGTTGCCTTCGAGTAATCACACAGAATCTGTTCAATCCGCGTTTGGAATAACTGACGCCGTGGCGGTCCAAAGGAAAGTTTCAGCTTGATTCGATCTCTCGAAATCTCGTCGGCTGGAACTGGCATTTTCCGTCCAGCAAATTCGAGCATTAGTGTAGTGCCATCATCGCCGGTAATAACCCAGTTTGCAATTCCGCCCTTTCCGTCTTTAAGAATGACAAATTGTTTAGCCGACACAATTGGTCGCGAGGCGTCGAGCGGCTGACTTCGGACACGCAAACGGCTCTTTTGGCCTTCGTCCAGGTTTGCGTAACTATCCAAACGTTCTTCTGGAAACCGCCAAATCGCAAGCTCAGCCGATGTTGACAGGCCGTCCTTGAAATCGTTCATGCGGCTTAGCAGTCCCTTGCCGAAGTCTGTGTCTTCGAAACCGTCAAACGCCACGACCGAAAGGACACCTGACAGTTGGCTCTGTATCCGTTGCATGCGCGGTGCCCAGAAACAGGAATTGCCGATTACTGAAATTCGAATCTGCTTCAAGGAATCTGCCGAGAGCGGATAGGGCCGATCCGGCAGGTCCAAATTCCGGAGAATCGCATCATTTTGAATCGCTTGGCTGAGCGTTGCCGGCCGGCGGATCAGCGGTGAATTGATATCCTCGTTGTCGGCGGGTATTGGAATCCCGAGTCTCGTATCGAACAGATAGGCGTTTCCGTTCAATATTGCCGCAACGCACCATTTGTCGGTGAATTCCCTACTGGCCGCTGCCGTGTTTTCACCCTTGCTCTCGATGATCACTGCGTCAATGCGCAATTGGCGCAACAGGTTTGCAAACAACCACGCTCGCTCACGTGCTGTGCCTCGGCCGAATAATCCGATTCCAAAGGGAGAAATTGGAATCGAGTCGCCGGTCTCCGCAATCAGATCAACGTTTCTAATCACGTAATGAAACACGTCGACCATTTGGTCCACATCGGACTCTGAAAACCCAGACGCAAATTGAGCAGCTTTCTTGAAATAGAAACAATTTCGGAGGTGCTGGGCATCACGGGCCGCGAACAGCGGTTTCTTGATCCGTTTCAAGATGTCGTCGGTCAGCAGTCGTCGCGTCGCTTCGCTGATGTCTTGATTGATTTCGTCCGTTGCGGATGTCGTGGACCATTGATTGATGAGTCCGACCGCCGTTGCAGTGTCCGAACTGACTCGCAGCCGATCCGGTTGCAGCATGTCGAGTGCTTTGTTCAACAGGTCGGCGTTCGATTTCGACGTGCTCTTTTCCGTGGAGTTTTTGTTGTTCTTGGCGGCCGATGATTCATCAGCACCGTTGCAACCAAAGTTGATTCCACAGACTGCGGCCATCAAAACTGAGAATTGCCAAAAACGAAGAGACTGCGAATATGAATTCTTCATGGTTTTCCAAAATTGAAGAGTCTTGAATTGGCACCGAGCACCGGTCCGACCATTGTTGCCGATGAATTGTGCGGTTCTTAATCGCGCGATGAATAATCCAGTCTTACGGAGGCGACGAATCCAATGTGAGTTCGAGAATCAGGGTTCTGAGTTTGACGAGTTGAAGAATCAGTTGTGGCAGCTCATCGAGCGGAATCATGTTGGGCCCGTCACTCAGCGCACGATCAGGATCCGGGTGGGTCTCGAAGAACACCCCGTCACAGCCGGCAGCGACAGCAGCTCGGGCGAGGCAGGGAATCATGTCCCGCTGTCCGCCCGTGGTCGCTCCGCCCGGCAACTGCACGCTGTGAGTCGCATCGTAAATGACGGGAGTGCCCAGCCGTTGCATGACGGGAATGGCTCGCATGTCGTTGACAAGACGGCCATATCCGAAAGTCGCACCGCGCTCGGTCAGCAAGATGTTGGTGTGACCAAAGTCCTCACATTTCTTGACGATGTGAACCGCATCTTCCGGAGCAATAAACTGCGGCTTCTTTACGTTGACAACAGCTCCCGTTTGTTTTGCAGCTTCACAGGCGGCGTGGATCAGATCTGTTTGCCTCGCTAAGAACGCGGGAATTTGAATGATCTGGCAAACATCGGCCACGGGCGACGCCTGTCGCGGATCGTGAATGTCTGTTGTCACGGGCAATCCGGTTTGTTCGCGAACTCGAGACAGAATCTCCAACCCAGCTTCCAAGCCGGGTCCGCGAAAGCTGTCAACGCTGGTCCTGTTTGCTTTGTCGAAACTCGATTTGAAAACGATCGGCACGCTCAACTCATTTGAAATATCGGCGAGCCGGCGGCCGACTTCCATGACCAGCGATTCGTTCTCGATGACGCACGGTCCGGCGATGAACAGCAACGGCCGGCCTGTCCCGCAGGAGTGCGAACCGACAGTGACGGGATTGGCTAACACTCGTGTTCCTCTTCAGCCGTTCGATGGGACAAGTACTTCAAGCGTTCGCGGTGACACCGTCAATTTACAGGGCGTCCAGCCTGCTGGATCTCCATCCACTTGCGCCGGAACGGGTGAGTCGGAAGTGACATGGATCTCGGTTGCGCGAAATGTCTGGACGTCGTTCAACCGAAGATGGCACCCTCTGGCAACCTTATAAAAGTAACGGAGCATTTGGAACGCCGATCCTCGTTCAAACACGCAAATGTCAAACTTCCCATCGTCTGGCGGCGACGATTCCACAAACTTCAGTCCCAGGGCATAGCAGGAAACGTTGACGACGACCGCCATTTTTCCGCTGAGCGCGATGTCCGTACTGTCAGCCCGCAGAGTGATCTCTGGATACTGGTACTTACGCAGCGATTGTGTAATTGGTTGGAGATAGTTCCACTTCGAAATATGCCCTTTTCGGCGTGCATGAGTGCGATGGACGACATCGGCATCGAATCC
>CAUZVF010000916.1:0-3304 GCA_963582955.1 Planctomycetota bacterium | reverse complement strand
CGTGATCGGTCGAACGAATGTAGAGCTGGCGGGTGTTGAGTTTCTGATGCCCGTCGGGAGCTTCGGGAAATCCGTACCAGGATGCCTGGACGTTGATGATCTGAATCACTGTGCCTTTGTCGGTCACGCAGGTCGCGCTTGGGCCGGCATCGAGCTTTCCATCATAAACCAGTTCCGGTTTCGTCCAGGTCTTTCCATTGTCGCTCGATCGACACGCCATGATTCGTCCACCGGTCGGCGCTTTGTGATTCAAATCGAGCCCGGACTTCTTGTAGGACTCGACCAGGTTTTCGCTCAGGACAATCGGCGTCGCGAACGACACATGCCAGTAACCGGCCGAATGCGTGAACAGCAAGTCGCCATTCATCAGCCGCACCATGTCACCGACCCAGCCGATGAAGTCTCCCAGACCAGGAAACGGATCGGGCCGATTGTGGTCATAACCCGTGATGCAGATGCGCGCCTTTTCCAACGGCAGTTCGGTGACTGGCTGGGCGTTTGCATCGGCAGTCGCAAGCGCACTCAGCAAAATCAACAAGGTCGTGTATTTCATGGCGAAGAATTGTCCTTTCTTATCCTCAGGATTGGCATGCCGGGTGAAGTTTCGGCATCCTCAGTATGGCCATATGTCGCCAATTCAACGCATTACCGATCCTTGATCCGGCCTTACTTGTGTGCAAATCTGAAGCTGAAAAGGTCCGCGTGTTTGAGTTGGAACCGCAGACGCACGGGCTTTCCGGCGCAATGTCGGGGAGTGAGGCCGGACTGCCAGGTGACGGGGTGGTCGATCGCGTCGCCGCGCAGCGGTTTGCAGTCATTCAGAGTTAAGCCCTTCAGGGGTTGGCCTTTCGCGTCCTGAATTTCGACTCGGATTTCCCCCCTGGGCCAGGCGATGTAGTTAATTTGAAGCCTGTCGCCGGCAAACACGAACGGTTTGGTCACTATCGTTCCACCGTCGAGCCCCGATCGGATCGAAACGAATCCATCGACACGGTAGACAAAACGCCGGAGCCGCGTCCTCGGCGCAAACGACTGCTTCTTCCACTTCGGCAGCGCGTCGCTGTCTTCGTATCCGTAACCTTCGGTGGCATAGACGAAGTACTCGCGTTCGTTGCCGGGAACCAGACCGTGGGCCATGAAGTTGCTGCGATTTCCGTCGCGTTCCTGCGGCGCACTTCCGGGGATCAATGGTTCGCGATGTCGCAGGAATGAGTGGCCGCCGTCACGGCTGGTCATCAGGATGGGATGGACCTGTGCCACGGCAAACCGGTTGGTCATTTCAGTTGGGAAAGCGATTAGAAGGTGCGGCGAACGTTCGTACGGAAGGACACCGTTCGTATACATTTCGCGGTCGACCTTGTCCGAATACTTCAGCGGGACAGGTTCCGTCCATTTCACGAAATCATCCGAGACTGCCATGTGGACATTGCGGATATGCCCTTTCAGCAAATCTCGCACAAATGCGACGTAGCGGCGGCGAACCGGATCCCAAAACGCAAGGTTCTGCGAATCGAATCGACCTTTCGTGATCACGGGCGTTTCGCTCATCAAAGTCCAGTGAATTCCGTCCGGCGACTTGAAGGGATACATGCCGTAGTCCGTGTGCTTTCCCGGAATTTGATGCGCGCCGCGAGCACCTCGGACCAGAGCCTTGTACCGTGCGTCGGGTTTCACATTCGGGCTGGTGTCGATGAACGGGACCATGTCGCCACGCCATCCGAGACCAGTCTCGAATCCCAGTTTGCCTCGCCATTTTTCGGTGGGAAGATACTTTCTGCCATCACCGCCGAGGACAATGTTGTTGTTCGTGGAGCCTTTGAATTTGAACAGACCAAGATTTGGTTTGACCCACCTAATACCATCGCGGCTCTCGGCATAGCACATCGGTTCGCCACGGGCATCTTCACCGCCGCCGTGGTGATGTCCGCGGTAATACATGCGGTAGATGTCGCCGTCTTTCAGCACCGAAAAGTACCCCATGGTGGTGTCTTCCCAGGGCTGGTCGTTCATCAGCACGACGTCTTTGCCCAGCGGCTTGTGCAGATGAAGCCCCGCGTCTCCCTCGAAGCGTTCCACGATCCAGTGATCAACGAACAATTCGAGCCGCGAGCCAATGTTGGGCGGCGAGGACGTCTGCGCGTTGAGTGGTGTGGTGATTAGGAAGACGACAATCGCCGCAAGAGCTAACAGAGCTGATTTCATGGTAACTTGCCTATCTGATTGTAAAGACGTTTGTTTTTGAGTAACTGTTCGACATCTCCCGTCAGCAGCCCTTCCGTCAATCGATGAATCCGATCCATCGCCGTTCTCTCCCACCACCAAGATTGTCAGTCTACTTCGTCAGTCCAATCAACGACACGTCTGCCGGCATTGCTGCTCTTAATGGTCATTTAAAGTTTTGGGTCATTCAAAAACTTCAGCGGTGCGCGCTAAACAAACGTCGAAAACCGGGCATAATTCTATAGACGGAACCGGTTAGCATTCCGGTCCCCCCGTTTCCGCTGTTTTCGTCGCGTATCGCCGCTTCGATTTGCTTCCTTTCATTTCTATGAAAGAAGGTTTGTTGTCATAGAGCAGTGGTTGCCTTATTTCGTTGGGAATCTGTTAACCCATTTTTTCAACAGGAGAACCACACGATGTTGTACCTTGGAATCGATCAACACGCACGGCAGATCACGATTTCTCTCCGCGATGACAGCTGCGATGTTTCCAGCGGTGATCGCGGAATTCAGACGATAATCTACGGACTCCCATGATCGGAAATGCGGCGCCAGACTAGGTTGGTTTCCAAGCCTATCTAAGCCAGTTTCTTCAGGTCTTGAGCAACGAATGAGTGTGTACTTTGTGGACACACTTGCTCGCAAATGTTGACCGAGGTTTCAATCACGGCCACTTCCGGATGTTCGGCGGCGTAGACACCGGCCTCATTGTCGCCGGAATTGCAGTCCGAAAATCCTGGCCGATACGTTGAAAACGATACCAGCATCGGTCGAGATTCAGCACTCGGTCGCTGCTGTCCGCTCTGGATCCACAGCCTCGGAGGCGCGTTTCAGTTTTTTCACATTACGCTATGATTGGACGGTGAAAACATCCTTTGGACCACGCGATCACGTTCGCTGGACATCAATAAGAACTCAACCTCACAGGAAATTGGTATGAGTAAGTCGATCTTGGTTCCCTTGGCTTGCGTCGCGATCTTGATGCCGCAAGTCCAGGCAGGCAACTGGCCGCACTGGCGCGGCGATTCTGGCAACGGAGTTTCCACAACTGCCAAGCCGCCAACACAATGGAGCGAAACAAACAA
>CAUZVF010000915.1:0-3309 GCA_963582955.1 Planctomycetota bacterium | reverse complement strand
TTCCAGAGGTGTCCACTTTTACTGGGCTATCGCAAAACGGGAAATTGATAAGAGCACCTCGGTGTCGCACACCGATGTGGCAAATTAATTTGATTTACTAGGTCGCCTGACTTGGAGTTGAAGCGTGGTCAAATTGATACATCGCGATCTCGCTTCGCGCATCCGGTGATCGCGACCTGTGCGCGCTGGGCTTCTGCCGTAAATGACCACTGAGGACGTGCCCGCTGGTCTTTCCGATCTGCAGTCAGAATTCGCCCGGATCGGGAGGATTCCCGCGCGACAACGAGGACGCTGTGCAGGTCTGGTCACCTCCTTGATTACGCATTGGTGAGTGCTTCTGCGATCTCGGCAGACTACTCTCTGAATAGGCCCCAACGCAAAGGGGCAATTCTGAAGGTCTTCTGTTCTCGCTCAATCAGCAGGAAGCATAGCACAGTGCCACCGGTCGAAAAGGATCGTGCATTGGAGCAAGCGCCGGCGGCCTTGGAGTTCAAGATGCCGACGACTCTCGAAACCGCAGTAGCAAAGTACCTTCGTTCGGGCAATCCAGCGCAGAGAACGCGCGAGGAGTATTCCACGACACTCAGAAAGTGGGCACGCTGGGGCGGTGGACCTCCGCTTGGCCAACTCGGACGAAAAGAAATCCGTGAGTTTCTCGATTGGGTCTACGAGGACGCTGCCGCCCGGGAAGGAAGAAATCCGGGACGCACCGCGAATAAAGTTTGTTCGCATTTGCGCGCCGTGATGTCGTGGGCGTGGGAGCAGGACATTGTCGATGCCCTGCCAAGATTCCCGAAGCACAAGCCACAGCGCGACGTCGCGGGGAGGCACTATTTGACCAAGCCGGAGATCAACGCGCTCTACTTCGCGACTCACCAGATGAAGCACCCGCGAGGTTGGAGTCACCCGTTTCCCGTCGGTCGGTACTGGCGATGCGCGTTGGTCGTGTTCTTTAACTACGGTGTGGATACGGGCACCGTCTGGAAGATGGCATCGTTTCATGAACCGATCCTCTGGCGGCACGTATCGTGGGATCGCCAGTCGCCCGACCGTGAAATCAAAGAGCAGTCACCGTGGGGCTGGCTCTTCTATCGTCGCATCAAAACACGGAAGACGTTTTTTCGGCCGATGAATCGTACCGTGCATACTCACATCAAGAGCATCATGCCGGGCAATCCTCTTCCCGATGAACCCGTATTCCTTGGCGGAGGAACTCGGCCAAACAATCGATTCCGAATACTATGCGGTCTCGCCGGTATCGAACCCAAGACGAGCTTCGACGCCGGAGAAGAACAACCTTGGGTACTCAAGGATCTGCGCAAGACTTGTGCGACGTATTACGACGAGCATGTCCCCGAGTCATCTGTCGAAATCCTCGGCCACTCCGCAGGAGGCGTCACCTATCGTCACTATGCCCATCGCGCTCCGCTGGCGTTCAAGGCCATTATGACAATTCCGCAACCCTCTGCCTTTTCTGCGCTCGCAAAAGGCTTCGACGGCCAATGCCCATGCTGCAGGAGGCGATTCACGGACGCGGTCGGTTAGTCCTGGGCGCGCTATTACGTTTGAGTATCGACGGTCAGTTCGTCAATAGTGTTCATTTGATCCAGAGGTGGTGCATCCCACCGCGAAGGGGTTTCTCGGTTTGTTGTCAAGACTACAGGCGTTCGGCGTCAGGTACGATCGCTCCGCATCGGACAGGGACAGGGAAGAAGATTTGATCGCTGATCTGGCCGGTCATCTACCGCGGTGGATCGGTTGAGCGGTTCAATCGACGGGATTGTCCTTTCGATTGATGAGGCCGATCAGGCAACAGAGGCAACTCAACTCGGCGCCTTCCTCAAACTTCTGTGTGAATCGATCGAACGTCAGAATTGCAGTCGGTTTGCCCTGGCGGTCGCCGGGAATACGAGCGTCATCCGGCAACTCAATGACGACCATCCGTCGTTTGCTCGCCTGTTCACACGCCTGCCGCTCGGTCCATCGACGGACAAAGCGACGCTGGTTGCTACAATGGTGCCAGTCGATGTGGCAAACGACAGAGTCCAGCTAGGGAGAACGACATGCAACAACGGTTGACGATGCTTTTCATCTTGTGTGTTTTTGTTTTGGTGTTTTCAGGAGGTGCGAACGGAACCGACAAGCTGCCTGATCCCGCCAAGGTCAAGACCGTGAAGCTGTTCACCGTGCCGGAATACTGCGAGGGAGTTGTGTTCGATCATCGAGGGAACGGCTACATCTCGCACGGCAAGACAATCACCAAGTTCACCGTGGACGGGAAACACGAAACGTGGGCCGAGACCGGCGCACCGAATGGACATAAGGTGCTGGCCGATGGAACGCATTTGGTGTGCGACGCCAGTCACCACGCCGTGCTGCACGTGTCGGCCTACGGCGACATGCTCGAGCCCGCGTCGAAAGAGTGCAACGGCAAGCCGCTGCGCGGCCCGAACGACTTGACGCTCGATACACCCAACGGCGGCTTCTACTTCACTGATCCTGGCGGCAGCGGCAAAGACAAGCCGATCGGCACCGTCCACTACGTCGACAAGGACAGCAAGACGCTGCTGGTGGACAAGGGCTATGCCTATTCGAACGGCATCGTCTTGCGTCCCGACGGCAAGACGCTGCTGGTCGCTGAGAGCCAGCACAACCGTGTGTGGTCGTACGAGGTCCTGTCCCCCGGCAAGGTCGGCCCAAAGAAGTTGTTTGCGAACCTGCCGAAGAAGGACGAAGACGCGGGACAGATCGACAACCAACCGGACGGGATGTGTCTGGACGCCGCCGGAAATCTGTACGTGGCTCACTATGGCATGAAGCAAGTACAAGTGCTCGACGCGAAGGGCAAGCTGATCGCACGCTACGACGGGGGGAACCTGACGACCAGCAACGTGGCTTTCGGCGGTCCCAAGATGAATCAGCTCTTCATCACGGGCGCGTTGAAGTCCGGTCCGGGCGGGCTGTTCCGCATCGACCTCGGCGTGGATGGCCTGGTCATTCTGCCGTCTAGAAAGAATTGACCTTATGTGGTGGAGCCGGTTATGCGGTGTAAGGCTGCTTGCCAACGGGTCGAAGGCACGGCTGGTGGCATACCCCGGTTTGATACCCTCAAGTGCTCAGCGGTACCCGAAAAATCGGCCCCAAGTGTTGAGGTGTCTCACGCTCCACGAACTGCCGGGACTATTAGGGTTCTTCCGGGAATTTAATGTCCGTGGTGGTTTTCTCGCAGGGAATTGGAGTAGAGAATGTTGGCTTTTTGGAGAGCCAACATGGATGCCTTGAATTTACACTATCGGCAATTGCTATTCT
>CAUZVF010000914.1:0-3317 GCA_963582955.1 Planctomycetota bacterium | reverse complement strand
AAGTGCTGGGTGTTCCGCTGCAAACGAAGACCGAACAACTCAAGTGCCACTATTCCGAAGAAGACTTCGAAGCACTGGAAGATTTGGAATATTATCAAGCCGATCCGAAGATCCCGCTGAAACTGGTCGGCCGCCGTTGTCAGGAATGCGGCTTGGTTGTCAGCGAGGATGCTCGCAAGAAGGAAAAAATCGGCGGCGTTGCCGGAAAAGGAATCGCCAAGGCGAAATGCCCGAAATGCGAAAAGAAATTCGGCGACATTTCATTATTCGCAATCGACGAAGAAGCAATGAAGTCGCAATCCGAAGAAGCGCTGCCGCAAGAAGAAACACCCGATTCGTGATTGCCCTCTCGGTGGCGGCACAAGCTCGTGATCCGCAACCAAATCGACGGTGACGATCCAAGAGAAAATCCTGGCCGTTAAACTCAGGTCACAAAATCACGAATTCGCTTGACCGAGCGGCGTATGTCGGCCTCGGTGGTGCGGTGATTCATAACGACCAGACGAAGTGTGTTTTGTTCTCCCAGAATTGTCGTCGAGAGCATCAGTTGGCCGTCGTCGAGCGTCTTTTCCATGAGTTCCGTGTCGCGTGCGCCGCGGTCGCTTTCGCTTTCTCCAATCCTCGGACGATGGCGAAAAGTCACGACGGAAAGCACCGGTTCGTCCACTTCCAGACGATCGTCCTCGGCCAAGAGTTGGGCAGCCAGCCGTGCCAACCGCAAGTCTTCGCCGATCTGTTTGGCGAGGTTCTGACGTCCGGCCGAGCGAATGACCATCCAGACGGAAATCACGCGTGCCGGCCGCGATAGCTCGGGGCCGCGTTCCAAAAAGTTCACTTCGTCCGACGGCAAATCTTTCAGGTAATTGCCGTGTGTCGAGAAAGCCCGTTCTAGCAGTTCCGCATCCCGTAACAGGACACAGCCAACCCCCATCGGGCAGTAGAGCCACTTGTGAGGATCCAAAGTCAGCGAATCCGCTCGTTCAATTCCGTTCATGAGCGTGCGTCCCTCGGATGTGATCGCGGCGAAACCGCCATAGGCGGCATCAACGTGAAACCACAGGCCTTTGTTTGCGCAAACGTCGGCGATTCCCGTTAGCGAATCGACGGCACCCGTGTTCGTCGTACCGGCGTTGCCCGCCACGAAAAACGGGAGACGCCCGTTGGATCGGTCCTCATCGATGGTCTGTTCAAGTGAATCGAGATCCATGCGGTATTGAGCATCCACACGGATGGTTCGAATTGATTCCGGGGCGAATCCTAGAATGGCGGCCGCCTTGTTGACCGAAGCGTGCCCTTCACGAGAAACATAGATCGTGCCACGTTCGAGCGTATCGAGGCCCCATTTGGTCCGAGCGGCTGCGAGTCCGACGAGGTTCGCCATCGAGCCACCACTCGTGAGGATCCCGGCCGCTCGTGGCTCGTATCCTAACATCTCCGCGATCCAGCGCAGGACTGTCAGTTCGAGCATCGACAGAGTTGCTCCGCCAAGCCAACTTCCCAGGAACGGGTTCGTTATCGCCGCCAGCATTTCGCCCATCGCACCTGAAAAACTCGACGGGCAAGGAATGTACGCATGAAACCGAGGATGATTCACTCGGGTCATCCCCGGCACGACACGCTCGAAAAAGAACTCGAAACAGCTTTCGATATCCGATGGTTCGTCCGGGAGTGGCTCGTCGACGAGGCCGGCGAATTCGGCGTACGTTCCCCGCTGGGCGACGCGCTGATCGGAAAGCGTTGCAAAATGATCGACCATTCGATCGACCAATTCGTACCCCAATCGTCGCATTGTTTCCGCATCGGGATCGAGCGACACGCGGTCGACATCGGCACGAATTGGTCCGCTATCCTTCGGCATGTTTTACCCTTCGAGCGATGACAGCCCGTGCTTTGCCGTGGATGCGGCAAAAAATTAAGACGCCCGCTCCGTCACCTTCCAGCGGAAGTTTACGACGGATGGCCTCGGCCTGGACGGGAATATGACGGCATTTGATTTCGACTTGTCCGAACGAGTGCTTTCGAAAGCAACGTCGGATTTCCTTTTCGTTGTTGGGGAGTTCATCGATGATCTCGAAACCACGGACGAAGGGTGATTCAATCAGCGTGTCCGACGAGAGATATTCCTCTGACGAATCCAAACGCCAGAACCCAATTTCCTCACACAGCAAATCGACCAATCCAGATCGAACAACGGCGGGGTCGGGATCGTACAGATATTTTCCCGGTTTTGCGACTTCCGCGAACGAGTCCATCGGATTGCCGACGATTGTCTGACCGGCCGGAAGAACGGTTGCGCGAAAGGGGGCGTCTCCCGAAAGTTCGCCGAACCAAACGGTTGCCTCTTTGCATTCACCCGCCAGGCTGACCAATTCGATCTCGCTGCCGGGAAACTTGCCGCCGAAGTTTGATGCGGGACTTAGCTTGATCGCTCCGCCTTGGAAACGACGAGTCGCCTCGACCAGGAAATCGAGTGACGGAATGCAGTCTTCCACGGAAATCGAACGCCGGTTTCCAGCCACGCGACGATCTGGGTCGATATGCAGTAAGCCGGATGTGTCGTCAAGTTGCTGAACGTCGGCGGTGATGACGTTGACCGAGTCCGCGACGCCATACGTTTCGGCATTCCATCTTGTTCGCAGGCTTGCCGCCGGATTGACGTCGATGGTTGTTACTTCACAGTGATGGCCCAACGCGATCGCGTCGGAACCGATGCCGGAACAATAATCCCAAACCCGTCCTTGAAAGCGCTGTGACTTGTGGACGGCAACGGTTTCCGCCGTCGATTGTTCCAGGCCTATCCGGTCGAACCACATCTCATCAGCGCGCGAGAACTTTGATTGGGCTTTCTTCCGAAGTTCCCGCAATGTCAGGACCGCGCGGACGAGTTCCTCGGAAAACTCCGCACGCAACCGCGCTTGAATCTGAAACTCGTTGCCTGCGGCGGACTGCAACGCGGCGAAGATGCCCGCGTTGTCGCGAAGCTGGTTCAACAATCGCACTTCGTTTGATGAGGAATCAGGATGCATAAATTGGACGCCCGTGATGCGTCGTGCGAGTCGTCTCAATAATCGGTTCGCGATTCGGGGATCTTGTTAAGCCACATGACAAGCCAAACAGTTTTGAGATGTGGCCAGGAACCTGACCCTTCCCGCTCGCCAAAAGCCGTTCCGCGCGAAACAAGCCAGCACGCACTAGCCCGGATTATTCACGAAACAACGCAAATATGATGCAAAGCTTGTGACCAAAAGGAGTTGCGACTATCTTACCCAAAACACCGCGCAAAATCGGAGTTGATCGTAACCCGAAGCGTCAGCGAG
>CAUZVF010000913.1:0-3326 GCA_963582955.1 Planctomycetota bacterium | reverse complement strand
TGAACAGCAAGACGTAGTTCCTGACCAGAACTGCGTACCGCCGTTGGTGGATCTTGCGAGAAGTCCCGCCAACTCAGACGTTTTTCAGCACGACCGTTAAACGACCGATTTCGCGTACGGGCGGAGCCAGAGCAGAACGGTCCTGCGTTCTCATCAACTCGCGATCATTCGGCACGGCGTCCTTCCGCTTCAGATGCCCGACTCGATGTCAGTGCCGATACTCGTCTCCGCAATCACCGATCAATTTGAACAGATCGTTTGACTTCGCAAGAACCGTGTCGATGCTACTGCGGTCCTCCTCGTCAAGCATCAACTGGAAGACGCCGCCATTGTCTTGTGTGTGCTGCGTGATGCCGAGCCGGCAACCGATGATCACACCGGCGACGGCCTGGCGATCCAGAACCGAACGCACGGCCACGTTGGGAATGCTTGCGGAGTGCTTTTCGGCAATCTGTTTGAGGATGGTGAGCAGTTCCTGGAACAACTTCCAGTCGCCCCACGCGTCGATCATCTTCTTGTACTTTCGCAGCGAGGCGGTCGTCAGCTCAACCGGGCCGGGTTCGGGCTGGTCCAGAAATCGCTCTGACATCAACCCGCCGCAAACCACTCCATAGGCCAGCAGTTTGACGTCGTGCTGCTCGCAGAACTGCGTCATTCGCAACTGGGGCCGCAGGTCAACCAGCGAATATTGGACTTGATTGGAGACGACACCTATGCCCGCGTCGTTGATGATTTCCAGGTGCTCGGTGTCGAAGTTGGTTAGGGCCAGATGACGGATTCTTCCTTCCGACTGCAGGTCGGCCAAATGCCCCAGCGCATCGAGGTAGCGCCCGTCGTCGTAGTCCCACCAGTGAAATTGCAGCATATCGAGTGAATCGCAATTCATGCGCCGGCGCGACACATCGACTGCCCGCTCGACGATTTGGCGCGTCATCGGTCCCGGACGAGGGCACCATTTCGTGAAGGCCTGGATTCCGCTCCGGGCAGATTCGCCCCGCTCCTGAGACAGCTTCGTCAGGAACTCGCCGATGAAATCTTCGGCGGGCCCATAGTGATCCGCAAGGTCAAAAGTCGTATACCCGACATCCAGATAATCGAACATGCTCTCGACAGCGGCCGCGGGATCGATACTGCCATGGGCGCCGGACACCTGCCACATGCCGACCGGAAGTCGGCAAATGCTCATGTCGGGAGTCAGTTGAATTCGGCTTGTCTCAGGTAGCGTCATGTTCAAAGCCAGCCGACCAGTTCGGCAATCAAAAGTCACGTTGCGTGTGATGGGTCATTTTCGACTTCCCTGTCCCGCCGTCGTACCGGACCGTCGCCAGATAGATGCTCGTCTTTCAGAGTGAGTTCCGCGCCGTGACGTGTATTGTATCGAAGGCGGCCGGATGGTTCTTCCGATGTCCCGAATACGAACCACTCGTGTGACGGCGACCGTGTCAACAATCCACCCTTAAACGGCACATTCTACAAATCTGGTGGGACGCGCGCTACTTGACGGACCGTGACCTGCGTTCCAAGTAAGAAATACTACAAGATTGAGAAAGACGGACATCGAACACCGTATCGTTGGACGGTTCATGAATGATGAAGGCTCCGAGAGTGGCAGAAAGCTCGACGTGCTGGCTGACTATTTCGGTCTACAACTCGTCAGCGAGAATCGGGGGGAAGAATAAGAGGCGAACAAGCGGCAAAAAGTGACGCTCGGGCCGACTAGTGGCGAGCGTGCAGTCCTTTGACAATCTTCGGCGAGTGGTGGACGTCGCCGGGCGGGCGGGCGAAGTCTCGAAACGGGAGGGGGGGCCGCGCCCCATTTGGCTGCGCCACAACCTATACCAACGCCATCCAGTTTTTGTCGCGCCAAAATTGCGATGGCGTCTTCAATTCTTTGTCTCTCGCTACAGCGGTAGCAAGTTTGTCCAGACGTGGTTGACGGTCAGAGTTTCTCTGACGATTCGTTGTATTCAGAATCTGAGTTGTGAATATGAGCAGAGTTAGAGTTTCGATTCGGCGACGAGCACACCGGTGGCATTACACATGGAGCATGTTTCGACCGTGTTGAGGCCGGTGTATTGCCCAGTTCCGCCGCACTCCGGACACACGACTCTTGCGGGGGTCATGGAGTATACGAACTGCGTGTCAGTCGATTCCTCTGCGACCAATTCGATGTTGCAGGGTTCAAAATCCGGCAGACGATCCAACTGCACCAATCGGCCAAGAGCCTCTTCGGGCGTCGAGCGGCCGTAGCTGGACTCAACAAAATTCTCGTACCATGCATTCCACGTTTGGCCAAGTTTGTCGAATTGAACGATGATTCTGAGAACACCCATGAATCCGATCCATTTGAATGGTCAACGTGGACGCCGTCTCGGACTAGACTGAAGGCCGATCTGTGCCAGCTTCAATCGAGCGGGCTTTTGACGACCATTCCTGGCTTATTCAGCACATGCGTGTAGATCATTGTCGTCGATACGTCTTTGTGTCCCAACAGTTCCTGCACCGTGCGAATGTCGTAGCCATCTTCGAGCAAATGGGTTGCAAAGCTGTGACGCAATGAGTGACAAGAGGCAGGCTTGGAAATACCAGATTTCCGGACTGCGGATTTCATCGTCTTTTGCAGACTGCTCTCGCTCAAGTGATGCCGACGGACGACTCCCGATCGTGGATCACGCGACGATCGACTCGACGGGAAAACGTACTGCCATATCCACTCGCGTTCTGCATTCGGATATTTCTCAGCGAGTGCGTACGGCAAGTAGACACGTCCGAATCCTTGTGCCAAATCGTCCTCATGCTGCTGCTTCACTCGGACCAAGTGCTCCTTCAATGGCTGCTGAGTGACCTGTGGGAACATTGTAATTCGATCTTTTTCACCCTTGCCGTCTCGGATCAAAATCTGGCAGTACTCGAAATCGAGATCCTTGATACGCAAGCGCAAACATTCGAGCAACCGAAGCCCAGCCCCGTAGAGTAACTGCCCCATCAAGCGATGTCGGCCCGCCAGTTGATTCAATACCGACTGGACTTCGTTACGGCTCAGGACAACCGGTAGGCGATCGGGTGTCCTCGCACGAACTATGTCCCCCAACTCCCCGATTTCGTGACCGAGGATCTCCCGAAACGCAAACACAAGGGCACAAAGAGCTTGATTCTGTGTACTGGCAGCGACTTTGCGTTGAATTGCCAAATGTTCGAGGTGGACTTCCCCAGGAATAGTGGGCGCTCAGAGAAGAGCGTATACTGCTCTTGAGGAGAAGAAAAGATGTCGAGATCTCACCGACGGACACACAGTGAGGAGTTCAAGCGTGAAGCGGTGAAACTGG
>CAUZVF010000912.1:0-3333 GCA_963582955.1 Planctomycetota bacterium | reverse complement strand
AAGTTTTCACCAACGGGCAATTCATTACCGACGAAGTCGCCAAGCAACTGCGGCGGCTGGGAAATGTGACTCCGTTGGTCAGTGTCGAAGGCAACGAAATCGTCAGCGACGAACGACGCGGTCGGTCGGAAGTGCTGAGTAAGACGATGGAAGGAGTGCAGAACTGTCTGAACAACAAAGTCCTAACTGGCGTCTGCACCAGCGTGTGTAAGACGAACATCGACGACTTGGTCCAGGAAAAGTGGGTTGACCGGTTGATCGAGATGGGTGTTTTTTACACGTGGTTTCACATCTATCGCCCGATGGGCCCGGACGCTTGTCCGGAATTATGCCTGTCGCCTGAAGAGCAACTGAAGGTCCGAAAATTTGTCGTCGACATGCGAGCGATAAAACCCATCGCCATCATCGACGCCTATTTCGACGGAGAAGGGCAAGCGTTGTGCCCCGCAGCGACAGGAATCAGCCACCACATCAACCCGTGGGGCGACATCGAGCCGTGTCCCATTATTCAATTCGGCAAGGAATCGATTCACGACACCGACCGAACCTTGGGCGAGAAGTTCATACAATCGGAATTCCTGCGCGACTTCCGCCAGTTGGCTCAGAAATCGACTCGCGGTTGCATCGTGCTGGAACGACCTGACCTGTTGAAGGAACTCGTCGTGCTGCACGGTGCGAAAGATGCAACCGCTCGCGGAACTGCGTTGGCTGAGTTGGAGAAGATGCAGGTTCGCACGTCGCAATACAGTCCCGGCAACGAGATTCCCGAAAAGAACTGGGTGTATCGACTCGCCAAGAAACACCTCTTCAATGACTTCGGCGTTTACGACGGTTACGACCACAGCACGACGGCGGCTCCCGGAGTGCTTCGGCAACGGGCCGAGGAAACTGAACCGGTCACGGCTGATTCGTAGTTGCGTCGGCCAACGCTAGCTGAGAACGATGAGCACAGTTGATTTCCGAAAAGCGAATCCGATGGGTACCACGTCTTGCCGTTTAGGCAAGGCGTGTCGCGCAGCGACTGGAAACCGTTCATTCACTGGGTGAAAGCAATTTCCGCGACGAGTGCTCACCTGCACGCTTTGCGAGACTATCTCTTGGCTTTGATCGTGGTAGAGCGATTTCCGGAGGCTGCGCCGCACACCTTGCCTGAACGGCAAGATGTGGTACCCAATTGATCCCCGGGAACTGATTCGTTCCCATTGCCTTGGAACAATGAGCGAGCATCACGAGAATGAGTTATCCACCGGCAAGAAACTTCATTGACGGCCACTTCGTTGACGGCTCGGCCGAACCGCTGGACGTGATTTGTCCGTTGGATGGGTTGGTGTTGTCGCAAGTCGAGATGTCAACGCCTGACGATCTCGATCAAGCCGTCTCGAGTGCATCGAACGCGTTTTCCGAATGGTCGACAAGGACGATCAAGGAACGGTCGCAGGTTTTCTACAATTACCGGTCGCTTTTGCAGGCAAATCTTGAGGAACTCGCGTCGCTGATTCACCAAGAAAACGGCAAAACGCTGAGTGAATCGACGGCGGAAATCCAAAAAGCGATCGAGGTTACTGAATTCGCCTGTTCGCTGCCGCAGATCACGGCGGGGGAAGTGTTGGAAGTCAGTCCCGGTGTCGAATGCCGGGTCGCTCACGAGCCGCTGGGCGTCGTGGCTTCGATTACTCCGTTCAACTTTCCCAGCATGGTTCCGCATTGGACGATTCCGATTGCCATCACACTTGGAAACAGTTTTATCCTGAAGCCGTCGGAACAGGTCCCGTTGAGCGCCGGGCGAACTGCCGAACTCTTGCAGCAAGCCGGTCTGCCTGACGGAGTCTTCAACGTCGTCAACGGTGATCGCCGAGTTGTCGAAGCGATCTGCGATCATCCACAGATTTCGGCCGTGACGTTTGTGGGTTCGACAGCCGTGGCCAGTCAGGTTTACACGCGAGCGACGGGCAAGCTGAAACGAGCATTGGCGATGGGCGGGGCGAAGAACCATTTAGTGGTTCTTCCCGATGCCGACGTTAGTCAGACGGCGACAAACGTTGTCGAGTCGATGTCGGGCTGCGCGGGGCAACGTTGCATGGCGGCGGCGACGATGATTTCTGTCGGATCTTGTGACAACATTATCGAAGCCGTTTGCGAAAAGGCTCGAAGTATCGTCGTCGGGCGTGATGTCGGAGCCGTGATTTCCCGGACGGCCAAGGAACGGATCGAACAGTACATCACCGAGGCCGAACAAGCCGGAGCGACCATTCTCGTTGACGGACGCAGCGCCGCCGTGCCGGAACACGAAGGCGGATTCTACGTCGGCCCAACGGTGATCGATCACGTCACACCCGAGATGCGAATCGCTCGGGAGGAAGTCTTCGGCCCAGTGCTGGCGATCGTCCGAGCGAAAGACCTCGACGCGGCAATCGAGATTGAAAACGCGTCGCCGTATGGAAACGCCGCCGCCGTGTATACTCGCGACATCAATTCCGCGCGGTCGGTCATTCAGAATTCGAGTGCGGGGATGGTCGGCGTCAACATCGGAGTGCCCGTACCACGCGAGCCATTCGGGTTCGGTGGTTGGAACGACTCACGATTCGGAGCGGGTGATATCACCGGAAAGAGTTCGATTGGGTTTTGGACACAATCGAAGAAAATCACGAGCCGTTGGAATTAACTCGGTTAACGGGTTGTCGATCTTCGCCAGGTTCACATCGTCTCTGTATGCAATGTCGATGTCGAAGATTCTTTGAAGTTTTGCCACACGCCACGGTTCAGAGATAACACTATTGTCAGATCTAGTCGGAGAAGATTGCGAGCGTAGTCATGGGAAAATCCTGTTGAAAGTGATTGTCAATGCTACTCCGCTTCTGCCCAAACTCGCAATTCGTCATCCTCGCTAATCTCGACATAGATCACGTTAGCTTGACAGCACACCGGGCAATCCTCGACGTATTCCTGGCTCTGGCCCGCCGACAGATCGAGTGGTACGACGATCTCCTCGCCGCAGGCATCGCAAATGTACATGGATTCGTTGTCCATCGTCGTGCCTCGTCTTTGCTTTCGTTGTCGAAATGGCTCTCCGGTGATTCTACCGGGATGCTTCTCGTCACGGTAGAATCCAGCAATGCCAAACTTTCACCTGACTCCGCTGATTCTCTGGATATCTCTGACCGGCCCGACTCTCGCTGGGGACCTCGAATGGGTCCGTGTGGCCGATGATAATCGCTCGTTCGTCCTGGAGAAGTCGCGTCGAAAGTTCATCCCGTGGGGCTTCAACTACGATCACCAGGAAGGCAGCGGACGGCTGATCGAAGATTATTGGGACAAAGAATGGGCGACCGTCCA
>CAUZVF010000911.1:0-3335 GCA_963582955.1 Planctomycetota bacterium | reverse complement strand
CAAACCGCCATCGCCGCGAAAATGCCGGCCGGTGCCATTATTCATGCGTCCACCAGACATCTTGCTGCCCGCGCTGGATCCGTCACTCGGGCAAATATAGACATCCAAAACGGTTTCCAGTAACCCAAATCCGGTATTTGGGTCTGGGTCCGCACAGACCTCGGTCAATTTACGTGCGTTGATACCGAGTTTATCGAACAATGGCTTTTGGTCCATTTGCGGCAAGATATAGGCGCCCCAGCCCCACGACTCGCGATTCGGATCCTGTTCGTCGAGCCCACCCTGTGGAAAAACGCGATGCACATCGTGGTAATTGTGCATTGCGATTCCGATTTGCTTCAGATTCGACTTGCACCCCGCGCGGCGTGCGGCTTCCCGTGCTTGCTGGACGGCTGGCAGAAGGATGGCCACCAAGATGGCGATGATGGCGATCACCACCAAGAGTTCAATCAACGTAAATCCCCGCCTGAGCGTTCCGGCTTTCATGGCACGGTCCTTTGAATTGAATCCACCAAGCCCTCAATCATCGACTCTCGGCGGACAATGAAATGGAAAAATGAAATTGAAAACAAAATGCTGTTTGTCGAGAACTCCAACTTGAGAATACCAAATAAAAAACCACGATTGAAAGAAAGTTTGTTGGAAATTACACATTTTTGCCATTGCAATCAGTGTCACGCTTGAGTGTCGTCGGCATCGGCGGATTGGAATCGAGGGTCGACATCGGCTAGCTTACTCGAACTCTAACGCGGCGAAGCCGCAACCAAAGTCGCCTTTCGCTGCGAAAGTAGCGCCACTTTCGCGGAGCGAAAGGCGACACAAACATGCGTGCAACTGGCGCGCGTTTGTCAATGAAAGACTCTCAACCAGAAAAGCAAAACTTGTTTGCAACGCGAATCCGTCGCCGGTCCTTTTCGTCGCATCGGCGATGTTCCACGTCCGTTATCAGGAAGACATGAATTCATGGAATTGATCGAACACATTGCCGGATTCCTTTGGGGTCCGTGGACACCGTGGGTGCTGCTGGCGGCGGGGGTTTTGTTTACGATCTGGACTCGGTTTACTCAGTATACGGCGATGACTCATGGATTTGCCGTTGTCCGCGGACTGTATGACGATCCCGATGACCCGGGAGCCATCAATCATTTTCAAGCGTTGTCGGCCGCGTTGTCGGCGACCGTTGGCTTGGGAAACATTGCCGGCGTCGCGCTGGCGATTGGGTTCGGCGGACCCGGCGCATTGTTCTGGATGTGGGTTGTCGGGTTTTTCGGCATGGCGTTGAAGACCGTCGAGATCACTTTGGCGATGATCTATCGCAACACCGACGACCCCAATAATCCGCATGGCGGCGCGATGTGGGTTGTCGAAAAAGTGATCGGCGGCCGCGGCGGCCATTGGAAATGGATCGCCCGTGTGATTGGAGTCTTCTTCTGTGTAACTCTGCTGATTTCGGCCATGACGGGCGGCAACATGTTTCAAGCTTGGAGTGTTGCCGAGCTCAGCGAGACTTACTTCGGAATACCGCGGCTTGTAACGGGATTGGTGATGGCCGGTGTCGTGGGCATGGTCATCATCGGCGGCATCCAACGCATCGGCAGTGTTGCCGGCAAATTGGTTCCCTTCATGTGTGTTACGTATGTTGTGGCCGCTTTGGCCGTCTTGGCAATGCACGTGACCGAGATCCCCGCACTGTTGGGAATGATTGTCACAAGCGCGTTCAAATCGTCCGAGGCAACTGGAGCGTTCTTGGGAGGCAGCATGGGGTTTGCCTTCATGCACGGCATGAAGCGGGCTCTGTTTTCCAACGAAGCCGGACAAGGCTCGGCACCGATCGCTCACGCCGCTGCCAAGACGGCCGAACCGGCTCGCGAAGGCATCGTCGGCGGTATCGGCCCTTTCATTGATACGCTTTGTATTTGCACGATCACGGCGCTGGTGATTCTGTCAACCGGTACGTGGAACCGTAAACCGATGATGAAATTCGATCCATTGCCGGTCGTCGTTCCAGCATACGAATTTGAAGATAGTTTTGTTGTCGAATCGGACAATCCGCCAAATCCGAACACCGCTGTTTATCTCTCAGTGGATGTTTCGAAGCAACATGAAGCAGCGGACGATCGAATTTGGGGAACGATTCAGACGGATCAACACGGACGTTCATTTGTGCGATGGGATCACTACGCTGCACCGTTGCCTCCTCAATGGGATTCGTTGGAGATCAAACCGCAAGTCACGAATGAAGTGCCCACATCAACCGCTTGGGTGATCAACGCGGTCCCCGTCGCCACTCGGGCAACAGACGAGAATGAAACGCCAATAGATTTGTCTGACGATAAGCCACTTTGGAGTCTGATGTCGTTGCCACAAGCCGTTGAAATCACGGAAGAGAATCGATTCCATTGGGAAAACCTCGGCGCCGTCTTTGTGATTGTTAATGGCGACGACAACACGGATACCGGAACCAGGCTCCATGCGGTGGACGGAAAAGCGACCCTCAACGACGCCCGCGACCGAATGGAAATACGCTGGGGAACGTTAGCCTCACGGAACGAACCGGTGTTCGAAGAATCGTCTGGACTCTATCGACGATATGAAGGTGCCAATCTGACCGCCCACGCGTTCGATCGCCAGTTTCCAGGGCTCGGCAAGTGGCTTGTCACGGCTGCCGCGTGGTTGTTTGCGATCTCGACGATAATTTCATGGAGCTATTACGGCGAACAAGGTGTGATCTACATGGTCGGAAACCGTGGTGTTCTGCCATACAAGTTCGTCTACTTGCTCGGCACGATCTACGCCGCGGCATTCATTAACGAAACGAAACACATGATTGCTCTGATGGACCTCGGCACGGGAGCCATGCTGTGGTCGAATATCCCAATCGTGCTAGCTCTCGGATTTCTCGCCGTGCGATCGCTGAACGATTACGGGCGACGGTTAAAGGCGGGCGAATTCAAGCGTCACGACAATTGAACGCGGTCAAATCAAGCAATAATCGATTCTCGACGAACTATTCAGATGGGTACCACGTCTTGCCGTTCCGGCAAGGCGTGTCGCGCAGCGACTGGAAACCGTTCTGCCGCTCGCTGAAATCAATTCGGCTGTGAGTGCGAACCAGCATGCCTTGCAATGCTGTAGTTGTGATCAGATCGCAGGAGCGATTTCCGGCGGCTGCGCCGCACACCTTGCCGGAACGGCAAGATGATGTGGTACCCGTGTGGTGTTGGGGAACTACTGTGGTAGCCCAATACTGGCGGACTCCTTTGGATTGTTTAACAATCCTATCAGGAGGACACGATGGAGAATCAGAGTCAACGGAAACGACGCACGTTTTCGGA
>CAUZVF010000910.1:0-3343 GCA_963582955.1 Planctomycetota bacterium | reverse complement strand
CGCCTGATGGAGCATCTGAAACGCAGTTTCGCGTGCGTGACTACGGGTTGGCATCGCCCATGCAATTCCTGTAGTAGCCGAAGTCGTGAGAACTTCGGTTGTTGTCGATTCCATCCGAAGTCTGACGACTTCGGCGACAGGTCCCGCTCGGCTCGCGGGACCTACTTCGCACAAAAGTGCTCATTGGATTATTGGGCTCATCCGAACCGGTTGCAAGGTGTGCTTTCGAGGGGCGGCGTTTTCCAAGAATCAATCGAGCTTTTTCAGAGCGTTCACCATCTCGATCGCTGCCAGTGCGGCTTCGGTGCCTTTGTTTCCCGCTTTGCCACCCGCGCGGTCAAGCGCCTGTTCCATGTTTTGGCATGTCAGCACGCCAAACGTGACCGGGAGCCCGCGCTTGATGCTGACTTCCCTGATACCCTGTGCGACTTGGTGATTGATGTAGTCGTGATGCGTGGTTTCGCCTTGGATGACCGCCCCCAAACAACAGACAGCCGCGTATTTCCCGCTGGCAGCCAATCGATCGGCGACGAGCGGGATTTCGAACGAACCCGGCACCCACACAACCGTGATTCGGTCGTCAGCGACACCGTGTCTCCTGAGCGTGTCGATGGCACCTTCCAATAGCCGCTTTGTCACCAGATCGTTGAACCTGGAAACGACGAGTCCGAAGGCGTCGTCGCCAGCCAGCAAATCACCTTCAATGACGTTGACCATCCAAACCACCTCAGCCCAGATTCATTGTCATCAGGAATTCTTCGTTGGTGTTCGTTCGCCGCATCCGTCCGACCAGCAATTCCATCGCTTCGACGGGATTCATGTCGTTCAGTACACGTCTGAGCAGCCAAACCCGTTTTAGTTCATCTTCGCCGAGCAACAACTCTTCGCGACGCGTGCCCGATTTATTGACGTCGATGGCGGGCCAAACGCGTTTTTCGACCATGCGGCGGTCCAGATGCAGTTCGGTGTTTCCCGTGCCTTTGAACTCTTCAAATATCACTTCGTCCATCTTGCTGCCCGTATCGACCAAGGCCGTGGCCACACTTGTCAGGCTGCCGCCATCTTCGACATTCCGGGCGGCGCCGAAGAACCGTTTGGGATTTTGCAGAGCGTTCGCGTCGACGCCACCTGTTAGGATCTTGCCGGAATGCGGACACTCGTTGTTCCACGCACGCGCCAGCCGAGTGATCGAATCGAGAAAAATGATCACGTCCTGGCCATATTCGACCATTCGCTTGGCCTTCTCGATGACCATTTCTGAAACCTGAACGTGACGACTGGCCGGTTCGTCAAACGTGCTGCTGATCACTTCGCAGTTGTCGCCTCCGGCGACGCGTTCCATGTCGGTCACTTCTTCGGGGCGTTCATCGATCAACAGCACAATCACGTACGCGTCCGGATGATTGTTCTTCGTCGCCAATGCGAGCTTTTGCAGCAGGATTGTCTTGCCCGCACGTGGCGGTGACACGATCAAGCCGCGCTGTCCCATTCCGATCGGAGCAATCAAGTCAACGATCCGCGTCGAAATCTCGTTGGGATCCCGCGACAGTCTCAGCCGTTGATTCGGGTGTAGGGGCGTCAAGTTGTCAAACGAGACCTTGGCTGTCTGCAGATTGGGATCTTCGGCGTTAATTGCTTCAACACGCAACAATGCGAAGTATCGTTCGTTTTCTTTCGGTGGCCGAATTTGACCGGCAACCGTGGCTCCAGTCTTCAATCCGAAGCGACGAATCTGGCTGGGTGACACATAAATGTCGTCGGGGCACGGCAGATAGTGATAATCCGGGCTGCGCAGAAAGCCGAAGCCGTCCGGGAGAATCTCCAACGTTCCCTCGCCGAACATCAGGCCGTTGACCTTCGTTCTGCCCTTGAGGATGTTGAAAATCAGGTCCTGTTTTTTCAAGCCCGTGTAGTCGCTAAGGTTCTCTTTGCGGGCCAGCACCAACAATTCCTTGATCGTCAAGCGTTGTAATTGAGCGATATGGATGTCGCCGCGTTTGATCTCTTCATAACGCTCGTCGGCGGGAAATGACACTGGTTCGTCAGTGTCGGACGTGCGAGCATCCGCGGGGGCGGACGTTGAAGTTGGCGCCTTCGTGGTGGGATTGGCACTCATGAGCTTGCTATCCGGTCATCGAGTTGAGAATTGAGAAATAGGAATGGGGAAGTGTTTGCAAGAGTCCGAGTTGGGCGTGAATTCAGAATTCACAATGTTGGGATTCGAAAGGCCTGAGAGACGTCGCTGATCTAAGTTTCCGTCGTTGGTTTTGAAATCGATTGCAGGATTTGTTCCAGGGCAACACCAGCCTCGCCAACGTTGTTCGAATTATCAATCACGAAGTCGCATTGTTTGTTTTTGGCTTCCAATGGCAATTGGCTGGCTTCCCGTTCGCGAAATTCCTTTTCCGTCCAACCGCGATTTTCAATAACTCGCCGCAATCGCAACTGATCGGGCACATCGACAAACACGGCCACGTCACACACGTCGTTCCAACCAGCTTCAAACAGAACTGCCGCGTCCAGCACAATGGCTCGAAAATGTCCGGCGTTGCGTGCGTTTGTAATTTTCTCTTGGATGCTCCTTCGGATTTCAGGATGGACTATATTTTCTAAATCCACACGTGCCTGTTCCTGGCCCCTTCCAAAAACTTGGCGGCCAAGCGACGAGCGATCAATTTCTCCTTGGTTGTCGAAAATCGAGTTGCCGAAGCGAAGTTGAAGTTGAGATTTGACGGAAGGGATTGTTAGGACTTCGTGGCCAATCTGATCCGCGTCAATGACGCAGATTTTGCGTCTTTCATCCAACCAGCGAGCGACCGAGCTCTTGCCCGATCCAACTCCACCGACGAGCGCGATTACCGGAGTCAACGTAGGGAAACACACATATCTTGACGTTGGAACAATTTGCGAGGGAAAACAGAAACGGACACTCCATTGCCTGTGAGGGCCAAGACTCGCGCGGTCCAACCGCACGAAAAGAAAAATCAGAGAGGTTTTTGAGGTATGCTGATTAAATCGTGTACGAATCGACTTCAACTGTCAACCAAAAAGGCGGAAAGAACCCGTAATTTTGTCGGATGGATCGGCGGCGGTGGAGACACGAATCTCGGCAGTTGCAACATCAACGACATTATCCGATATCGGCGAGTGGTTCGGTGCGGAATTCCATTCGACCGGAAAAAGACTCGAATACCGATGATGTTGTGTTTGAGAGTCCGCTTTTCGTATTCGAGCCGTCAGGATCCAGATTGCCAAGTAGCTCGTGGGTGTCCCGAAAGTCTCTGTGGTCTGTGATTTTCGGGCGGAACTGGCATGAGGAGTGTCGAAGATTGTGGCGCTCTTC
>CAUZVF010000909.1:0-3344 GCA_963582955.1 Planctomycetota bacterium | reverse complement strand
GGGGTCGCTGACGTTTGGTGCAACGGTTGATCGCGGCTTGCACTTCTCCGAGATCGCGGCTGTGTTCCAGCACGCGCCGCTGAAGCCGTCGTAGGCGGTTCACAGTCTTGTACCGGTCCAAGTAGGCGACGTACTCACCCGGATGTTCGAACCGCAGCCGCAAATCTTCAACCAACCGATCGCGCACTGCAGCCGACAATTCCCCGGCGTCTCGTAGCGCCTCGTCGCACAACTGGTCGAATTCAATAACCGATGAAGACGAGCCGTTTCGGGGTGCGTTGGTTGCCATTTACAAACATACCCACTGAATTGAATGTTGCCGTCGAATCACAACCATTCAATGTAGAGCAAGCACCATGCCAACGGAAGCCCGTGCCGATGCGTCGCATTTCATGTTCGCTGATCGCGCCGCTTTTCAATTTCGTGAAGTTGTCCGAGGTCACGGCACCGTCTGAAACGTAACCTGATCGCGTGCAATGTTGATCCACAACAACGAAGTCAGATCGGTATGAGCGACCAGTCGTTCTGATTGAATGCGAAATCGCGGCAGCGACTGTGGATCTTCGAAAGCAGTCAGCTTGAAAGCCACGTGTTCGTCGGCCAGTCGAAACGGTTGCTCGCCGAGCAACACGGAATCCAATTCCACGCAGACCTTTTGCAGAACAACCGCGTCGCCGCCAAGAAAGTGCGTCAAAGCGGCCTCATACAACGCAAGCTCCAGTGCCGTTCCCCAATCGCTCAACAACTCCAGCAGCGTTTCACGAACGATCGCCGTACCGGGAATGGCATCGTCCCAGGCATTAAATGTTGGCTCGAACCGAAATCGATCCTCAAACGCGAGCACCGAATTCACAAATTCCCGCTCGACGCGCTCGGGACGGATGTTGACCAGCATGCCGTGCTTCTGTTCCGTGAGCAACAGAAAATGTAAGAGTTGGGCACGATGACGCGGTACGAATCGCTCGACTGCCTTAAATTCAAACACCCCACCGCCGGCAGCCACGACGTCCAGGAAATACTTCTCGTGAAGTCGCGAAAGGTGACCTCAATCGGCAGCTCAAGCATCACATCGTCGCGCCTGACCGCCAGAGCCTGCTTGTAAATCCGCTCGTCAAACAAACGTCCCAGTTCGTTGTGAATCGCAAATACGTCGCGCATGACGTGGTATGATAGTTCCGCGAATTCATGTTGGTCGAGTTGGAGTAATTTCGTGTGGCATGTGATTGGCATTTTTGACTGGCAGGAAAATTGGGGCAGAAAAATGCGCGCGACGCAGGTCGATCTTGAATTCCCGAGTTACAACCGATCTGATCGTTGGCCCGCAATGAAGCCCATTATCTAAAGTTTGACGCGAACAGTAATCATCCAATATGTTCCACGCGTAAAGTGACTCATATTTTTCTGCCCCAATCTTTCTGCCAGCATTCACGCAAAAACTTCGTCGATGACGACACCTTCATTGACGGTGGCGCGTTCGGGGCGGCCTTGGTGTTGGTAGACCATTTCGGAATGGTCGATTCCCATCAGAGCAAGGATTGTGGCGTGCAGGTCGTGGACGTGGGCTCGTTTCTCGATGGCGTGCATGCCAAATTCATCGGTGGCGCCGATGAATTGGCCACCTTTGACGCCGCCGCCGGCCATCCACATCGTGAAGCCGTAGGGGTTGTGGTCGCGGCCGTCGCCTTTTTCAGACATGGGCGTGCGGCCGAATTCGCCGCCCCAGACGACCAGCGTTTCATCGAGCATCCCGCGGCGTTTCAGGTCTTGCAGCAGCCCGGCGATGGGTTTGTCGGTTTGGCCACAGTAAGTGGTGTGGTTGTTTTCGATCTTGCTGTGAGCGTCCCATTTGCTGCCGGAGCCGGAATAGAGTTGCACGAACCGGACGCCGCGTTCGACCAGCCGCCGCGCCAGCAAGCAGTTCTTTCCGAACGCGGCCGTTTTCTTGTCGTTCAGTCCGTACACGTACTGAGTTTCCTCGGTCTCTTGCGACAGATCGACGGCTTCGGGAGCGTGCTGTTGCATGCGGAACGCCAACTCGTACGCGGCGATCCGAGCTTCCAAATCGTCGTCGCCGATTCGTGTCGAGATGTGGCGGCGGTTCAGCTTGTTGATGAATTGCAGCTTGTTTCGCTGACGTGCGTCGGAAACCGAACTTGGCGGCGAGAGATGCAGGATCGGATCCTTGCCGCTGCGAAATCGCGTGCCTTGAAACGTCGCCGGCATGAAGCCCGTGCCCCAGACGCGGCTGCCTCCGGGCGGTTCCTTTTCATTGTCGAGCAGCACGACGAAGCCGGGCAAATTCTTGTTTTCCGTACCAAGTCCGTACGAGACCCACGCTCCGAGACTCGGCCGGCCCGCCAGAATACTGCCGGTATTCATTTGACAAACACTGCCGACATGGTTCAGCCCGTCGGCAATGCACGAGCGAATGACGCAGATGTCGTCGGCACACTCGCCCACATTCCAGTACCAATTCGAGACGGGCAGACCGCTCTCGCCGAACTGTTTCCATTTCCGCTTACTCGCCAACAACACGTTTTCTGAAACGCCCATCGGCGTGATCACCCGTTTGATCGATTTCGGCAGCGGTTTGCCGGCGTGCTCGTTGACCTTGGGCTTTGGGTCGAACGTATCGAGATGGCTGGGCCCACCATCCATGAACAGAAAAATGACGCTCTTGGCGGTGCCAGGCAGATGACCCAGCTTGGGTATCATCGAATTGTGTTTTTCCGCCGCGGTTACGTTGCTCGCTGAAATGATTCCGTCGTCAACCAACAGACTTTGCAACGCCAGCGCCCCGAATCCAAAACCTGCCCGTGACAGGAAATCACGGCGGCTATCCGGCATCTCGAAGTGTGAAATGTCGTGCTGGTTGCTGGTTGTACTGTCCATGCGACTCATTGGCAATCCAATGTTTTTGTTGAGACGATTGAAGGTGGTCTTGATCACGGTTGGTTTTGGAATGCTGAATTTGAGATTGTGGCGAATCAGCCTATCTTGGAGTCCCGCTCGGCTCGCGGGACCTACTTGTCGCTGCCCAATTACTCGATATATAGAAATTCATTCGCGTTCAACAGAACATGGCAAAAATCGACGATTGCCATCGCCTTGATGGGATCGGCGGATTTCGGCAGTCCATTAATTGGTTTTACTTCTTTTCCATCTTTCTTCTGTGTCGCGATTAACTGTTGCTGTTGCGAGATGAATTCCGTTGCCATTGTCAGTTCTTGCTCTTCTGGCATTCGAGAAAACGTCGCGACGTAGGCTCTTTGAATCAGAGGTCCTAAGTCCTCGCTATCCGATTCGCGCAAGAGCCGCACGGCGAGCGCCTCGGCAAATTTCAG
>CAUZVF010000908.1:0-3344 GCA_963582955.1 Planctomycetota bacterium | reverse complement strand
AGAGACGGGCGAGTTGGCCAAGCAGGCCAGTGGCGCCGTACTCGTACGATTCGCCGACACTGTTGTATTTGTTGCCGCTCAGACGGGCCCGCCGCGGCGGGGAATCGATTTCTTTCCGTTAACGGTCGATTACCGTGAACGCTTCGCCTCGGCCGGGAAGTTCCCTGGTGGGTTTCTGAAACGCGAGAGCCGTCCGACCAACCGCGAGATTCTGACGTGCCGGCTGACCGACCGTCCGATTCGGCCGCTGTTCCCCAAGGGATTCAACGACGAAGTTCAGATTATGTCAAACGTTCTCGCCGTTGACGGAGAGAACGATCCCGATGTACTCTCGATCAACGGTGCCAGCGCGGCACTCAGTATTGCTCCCGTTCCATTTCAAGGACCGGTCGGAGCTGTCCGCGTGGGTTTGGTCAACGACGAACTTGTGTTGTTTCCGACATTGCCGCAGATGGCCGAAAGCAAACTCGACCTAATCGTGGCCGGCACGAAGGCCTCGGTGTTGATGATTGAAGGCTTTGGAGATCAAATCCCCGAAGATCAAATGACCGATGCCATCATGTTCGCTCATCAGAACATCGTGACGCTGTGTGAATTGCAAGAAGAATTCGTTCAAAAGGTCGGCGTTGAACCATTCGAGATGGAAGAGATCCCCGCGAATCCATTCGGTGGGATACTTCGCGAGCGATCCTACGACCAACTGCGTGCGGCAAAGTCGAACGACCAAAAGCAAGAACGTCACGCGGGAACCGATGCGATCAAGGACGAACTGAAGAACGAGTTCTTTCCCAACGAAATCGAAGAAACAGAAGACGGTAAGACACTGGCCCAATTCAAAGAGGCCTTTCACGATTTGGAATACTGCGTCATTCGCGACCTGATTCTGGAAGGCCGGCGGTTGGATGGCCGCGGCCCGGATGACTTGCGGGCCGTTTCCGCACAGGCCGGCGTGTTTCCGATTATTCATGGTTCCGCCGTGTTCACGCGAGGAGAAACTCAGTCGCTGGCGACCGTCACATTGGGGACGGCCCGTGATACGCAGCGAATTGACGGCCCGGTTGAAGAGTACGAAAAACGATTCATGCTCGATTACAATTTCCCGTCATACTCGGTGGGAGAATGCCGCCCGATTCGCGGTCCCGGTCGGCGGGAGATTGGCCATGGGATGCTGGCCGAACGTTCGGTCGTGCCGGTGCTTCCCAGTGCGGAAGATTTCCCATACACCATCAGGGTAATTTCAGACATTACTGAATCCAACGGCAGCAGTTCAATGGCCAGCGTTTGTAGCGCGACGCTGTCGTTAATGGATGCCGGTGTCCCGATCGTTCAACCTGTCGCGGGAATCTCGATTGGAATGGTCAAAGAAGGTGACAGCTTCACAATCTTGACCGACATCATGGGCGACGAGGACCACTTCGGCGATATGGATTTCAAAGTCGCCGGCACGGGAATCGGAATCACCGGTATCCAACTCGACCTGAAGATCGACGGGATCAGCGAAGAGATCATTCGGGCCACGCTGGCTCAGGCCAAAGACGCCCGGCGTGAACTATTGAAATCAATGCTGGAAGCCATTCCAAGGCCGCGATCGGAAGTCAAACCCACGGCTCCGCGTCTGCAACAAACCAAGATTGATCCCGAAAAGATTGGCCTGCTGATCGGACCTGGCGGCAAGACCATTCGATCGCTCCAGGAAGAAACTGGAACACAGATCGACATTCAGGAAGACGGCACCGTGACAATTTCGTGTGCGGACGGTGCGGCCGGCGCCGAGGACGCGTTGGCTCGAATCGAAGCCATGACCGAAGACATCCGCGTGGGCCGCATCTACAACGGAACTGTCAATTCGATCAAGGACTTCGGCGTCTTCATCGAAATTGCTCCCGGCAAAGATGGGCTGTGCCATATCAGCGAACTTTCCGATGGCTTCGTCAAATCCGTCACCGATATCTGCAAAATGGGTGACAAGATGGAAGTCAAAGTCATTGCGGTTGATGAGCAGAATCGGGTTAAATTGTCCCGCAAGGCTGTCTTGGCGGAACGGGGAGAATCGGACGCTTCGGGTGGCGACTCATAACCCGGCAAGGCCGGATCGTGACCAAAACGCAGTTTGAAGACCCGGAACGGCAACGGCTTCTGCAACAGTACGCAGAGATTGCGACGCTGGCCGGCGGCTTGGCTCACGAGATCAAGAACCCGCTGTCCACGATCAGCATGAACTTGGAACTGCTGGCGGAAGATCTCGACGGCGGCGATTCCGCCCGTGACCGGCGGATGCTGACAAAGATTCAATCCGTCCAACGAGAATGCCAACATCTGGAAGACATTCTCGATGCGTTCCTGCAATTCGCCCGCGTCGGCGGATTGGAACTTTCTGAAACCAGTTTGAACGAAGTGATTGAAGAGTTCCTGGCCTTTTACCGGCCGGAAGCCGAAGAGCATAACATCGAAATCAGTCCGCACTTAGGCATTGATCTCGCAACCGTCAAGCTGGACCGGTCCTTGATGCGGCAGGTGCTGATGAACTTGGCACTCAACGCTCAGCAAGCAATGCCGGACGGCGGACTGCTGGAACTGCAATCGTTCGCCCGCGACGGACGCGTCTGTCTCGAATTCATTGACAACGGCTGTGGAATGAATGAACGTGCCCAATCGAATATGTTTCGAGTCTTCTTTTCGACGAAGCCATCGGGCAGTGGCTTAGGATTGCCCACCGTCCGCAAGATCATCGAGGCTCACAACGGGACAATCACCTGCGAAAGCGAGGTCGGACGCGGCACGCGTTTTTCAATTTCATTGCCGCCTTCGGACGGCTAATTCTTACGGATCGATTACCGCGGTGTGTAACATTGAAACATTCGTTTAACGGCGAGCCGAAGGCGACTCCGTTTTTGCGTTGCGACCCACCTCTCAAAACGATGTCGCCTTCGGCTCGCCGTTAAACGAAAAGAACAGTAATTGAATGAACCGTGAAATCGACAACTCGGAATTGCAGATTCCCATCCGCGTTCTCGTGGTCGACGACGACGAACCGCACGCAATGGCCGTTGCCGAGAGTCTCGAAAAAGTCGGCTTCGAATGCACGATCGCGAATTCCGGCGAACGCGGCGTGGCGCAGATCGAGAGCGAAAACTTCGATGTCGTCGTCACCGACCTGCGCATGGACGATGTCGACGGCTTGCAGATTCTGACAAAGACGAAAGAGGAACTGCCCGATGCCGAAGTCATTTTGCTGACCGGGCATGCGTCCGTGCAATCAGCGTTGGCCGCCGGACAAGCGGGCGCGTCGATGTACTTGACCAAACCGCTCGACATCAACGAACTGCGTAACGCGGTCAACAAAG
>CAUZVF010000907.1:0-3344 GCA_963582955.1 Planctomycetota bacterium | reverse complement strand
ACGCATTCGCCCGCCGGCAGCGGATTCGAGATCGCGCGTGTGGTTGCCTCTCGCCGCGCTAATCGTTGGCCCATCCTTGACGTTGCTCTTTTTTCTCACTGACGTGTTTCTGATTTCCCGCGATTACACCACATTCGACGACTACTGGAATATGTTTTCGTCAGTAATGATTATTGGCGTATTTGGTGGTGTCGTTGGTGCGATCGGCCTGTGGGCAGGCGACCGTATCAAGCTTCCCCGTGTCCGCTAACACAGCATCTGCCACAGAGTTCGGCATTCCCAAAGCGCGTCCGGCCAGTGACGCGACCTGCCTCGCGCAAAAAGACGGCGGCACCGTCATCGGGTCACAGACGAGCAATACCGCCGGGGCCACCAAATAGGTACGAAATGGGGCCACAGATCCACTGTACCGCAGCCAGAGACCGGTTGCTCGAGAATCCGACCCACGTCGTTACCGCCTGACGCACGCAAAGCCGGTCACGCGATGGATTGGACGTCTGGAATCGGCGGATCTTAGAACGCGGATTTGGGTCTCAAGATTAAGGTTCGGCGTAAGTCCTTGCCACACGGAAACCGAAGTCGACGAAGCGGTCGTCCGGGACGTTGTCGTAGCGGTCGGCTGACTCCGCAGCCGGCGCGAAGTCGCCGAACGACCCACCGCGCAACACGCGGCTTTTTCCTTGTGGAGGCCCCATCGGGTCGCTGACGGCCTTCTCGCTGCCGAACCCGCCGTACCAGTCCTGACACCATTCCATAACGTTGCCGTGCATGTCGAACAAACCCCACGGGTTGGGCAGTTTCTGACCGACTCGGTGAGCGTGCTTCTCGCCAATATTCTCAGCATTCATGCGGTACCAAGCGTATTGTCCCAGCTTAGTCTCATTATCTCCAAAGCTGTAAACCGTGGTTGTTCCGGCACGGCAGGCGTATTCCCACTGGGCATCGGTCGGTAGACGATATTCCACGCCTTCTTTCTCACTCAGCTTGCGGCAAAACTCCACCGCATCGTTCCAGCTAACATATGCCGCCGCGTAGTTAGGTCCGTTTTGCACGCTTTCCTTGCCCTGCCACGGAAGGTCTCCCATCACTTTCTCGTACTGCTGCTGCGTTACCTCATAGGCCCCCAACCAAAGCGGCTTGGTGATCTTCACTAGGTGCTGGGGTTCCACGTAGACTCCGGGGCCACCATCCGACTTCGGGCTACCCATCTGAAACTCGCCGGCAGGGATCGGCACCAGCAGCATGCCGACGCTGTTGACGATTGGATCGCCCAATGCAAGTTGGGCGGGCGTCATGTGTTTCTTGACCGCTGCCGCATCGGGTGTCTTTACAGCGGGTGCCTTTTCAGCGAGCGACGAAACTTCAGGTATCGCAGCTTTCGGCTGTTGAACCTGATTGTCACCAGGCTTCGCACGTGGATTTGCAGGTTCGGTTCCTGAGCCACAGCCAAGCATTGCGAAGAGCAGCAAAACAATTGGCGAGATTCGCATGGCGGCAACCTCTGTTCGATGACCGAGAATTATTATAGCCAAACTGAGCGCAACATTCTTAGCGATCAAATCCGCCAGTCGCACATTGCACAACGTTGACGGCAGGTGGCGATTGCTGCCGAACGTTTCACGGGACGGTCACACCGCCGCCGGTCGTTGAACCGGCCTCATCCGGTGAATCGACTGGCGCAACCTTAACCTCGACTGGCGGTGGGACGGGTGTCGGTTTGGCCGGAATGGACTCCTCCGAAAGTGTAGGCATTGGTGCCAGTCGGGATTCTTCCATCGGGCCGCCAGCCAACAACATCCACGCAAAACCACCAAGGGTGGCGATCGTGATGAGTGCAACCAGAATGGCAATCAAGATTCCAACAATTCCGCCTCGTTGGTCGTCGCGTGCGAATGACATGGGGTGGCTCCGAACTATCAAAGAGCGGTTGTCAGTGACAACCGTTAGGCCACATTTCAGCACATTTCGACACATTTGACCGAGTGGCGGCAGTGCAATTGAGCCTAGAAAACACGTAGTTTGTAGCGATTTTGAACGAGTGCCGACAACTATTAGAAGTCCGTTGCTCTATCCAACTGAGCTACGGGCGCAACTTCTCGTTTTGTTGCGTTCGTGAGATTCCTTGCGTCTCATTGGCAATGATCAATGACATCATGTCTGGCAACTGATACTTTGCATCACGATAATGCCTCATTCGCGAACGACAAGTGCCATTTCAAGGCGGTCCGGAATTTCAAGAGGGGGTCAGGGTGAAAGTCTACTGCAACCGGAGGAAATTCCAAGATTCTCGAACGGAAAATAAATTTCGCGACGCATGATATAGACACTCGGCTCAAAGATCTGTTCATTGGAAACGACGTGTATGAATCCTCGAGACGCCCAACGCGGCCGCCCGGGGCCGCGAAAAAACGAGAGATTGGTAACTTGAAGCAGACATTTCAAGTTTGCCGTGCCATGCTTGTCTGATCGCCAGAAATCCTATGATCACAAAAACCCTCGGACGAACGGGACTCGAAGTGACCCAGCTTGGCTACGGGAGCATGGGGCTGCGCGGGCCCAAGACTTGGGGCGTGCGCGTCGTGAGTGAGCACGCGGCCGATGAATTCCTCAACGCCGTACTGGATGCCGGTATCAATTTCATCGACACGTCACCTGACTACGGAGTCAGCGAGGAGCGAATCGGCCGGTACATCAGTTCGCGACGAAACGAATTCTATCTGGCGACAAAATGCGGCTGTTCTTACACCCAACACGAAGACCATCTTGAGATCGACCATGTGTGGAACAAAGAAGTTATCCAGCGCAACATCGAGACCAGCCTGAATCGTCTTCAGACGGATTACGTGGATATTCTGCAATTTCACGGAGGCGACGCCCAAACATTGCAACGCGAAGGACTGATCGACCTGCTGATCGGATTCCGAGACCAAGGCCTGGTCCGCTTCATCGGCGCTTCGAGTTCGCTGCCACACCTGCCTGGTCTGATTGACCTTGGCGTCTTCGACACGTTCCAGATTCCCTACTCCTGCCTGCGCCGCGAACATCACGACTTGATCACGAAAGCGGCCGCGACGGGTGCCGGCATCATTTTGCGAGGCGGAATCGCCAACGGCGGCCCCGACGCGGAAATCCAGCGACCAGTTCTCAACGATATCTGGGAACGTGCGAAACTCGATGAAATTCTGACGGAAGGAATGAACCGGGCCGAGTTGATCTTGCGCTATACAATCTCACACCCACACTGCCACACCACGATCGTCGGCACCTGCAACCACCAGCATCTGGTCGACAACCAAACCGCCGCCAACAAGGGTCCGTTGACACCTGACGTTTACGATCAGGTA
>CAUZVF010000906.1:0-3344 GCA_963582955.1 Planctomycetota bacterium | reverse complement strand
ATGTTGAAAAAACGGCTGAATGACGAAACACCGCTGACAGCCCGCTTGGCGGCGTTTGCGATTCGGTACTACCATCCGGAAGCGATAGAACCGTATGCCCTCAAGATGTTTCAAAGCGACGACTTGCACGAGAAACTATTCGCCGTCGGGCTGATGCACTCGCTTGATCCCAAAGTCGCCATCCCGCCGCTTGTCGAGATGATACGTCGTGAGTCCCCGGAATACCGGCAATCGCTCGCAATGCTAACGATCAATCCGTTCGAAGAATGCGGACTGACGGCGCTGATAAAACAGGCTCACACGCGCGGCACAAATCTAAGTGGCCTGATGACGTCGTCAAGATTGGGCAAGTCGGCACCTGCTCCGGTCAGCCTGATGGAAGCCGGCATCGAGGCGCTGCGATCATTCCGACGCGGTGCCAAGGACACCGGTGCCGTGGCCGCTCTGAAGGACATCGTCAAAGGCGACGACCCAAAGTTCTCGGCCCTGGCCGCCGACGCGTTGGCGAGGATTGATCCACCGGTGAAGAAACCGCCGGCACTGTACGATGGCAAGACATTTAGCGAGTGGAAAAAACAACTCGTCGAAAAGAAGCCCGAGCGGATTGTCGAAGTCGTCACGGCGCTGGGTGTGCTGGGCGCCGAAGACGAGAAGACCGCCAACGAGGCCGCACCGCTAATCATGAAAACGGCCGTACGGCATTGGACTGACGACTTTTGGGCCAACGATGCGGACGGAAAGGTTGGAGAGGCGGCCAGCAACGCCTATCAGCGGATTCTCTTTTCGCAAGAAGCAACAAAACATCTGGTCTCGGCGATGAAAAGTAGTGACCGCAAATCACAATTGTTTGGTTTGATGGTTCTCTATGTGGTTCAAAACACGAAATCCAAGGAGTTCCCGAAACAATTTGACCGCAAGTCGGCAGTCGAAGGATTGATTGCTGTGTCGCGGCAGGAGTCGAGTCCCAACAGTGCTACCAACATCCGCCTAGCGATCGAAACCGCCGCCGCGATGAATCGCAACGACGACCAGTTGAAGGCTCGGTTGTTTGAACTGCTTCAGAATGACGATCCGGCACTCGTCATCATGTGCATGCAGATTCTCGTCGAAGTGGCTCCCGATGCCGACGGATTAGTCGATCGGGTCATTGAACTCACCAAAAAACCGCACGCGGATCTGCGAGCCCAGGCAATTTATGAATTGGGACGGTTCGGGCGGGATGCGAAGAAAGTCGTCCCCGTATTGGTGTCGCTTGTAATGTCAAAGGAGCCAACAATGTACGACAAAGTATCGATTGGCACTTATTACCTGCAAGACAAAAAACTTGCCGGCCGGAGCCAATGGCTGAAAAGGAATTCGACTCGTCATGTTGCCATTGAAGCGCTTGGACACTTCGGTGCGCACGCCGCCCCAGCCGTTCCCGTGTTCGAACAACTCCTTGAAATTGGGCTGTCAAAGGGCCCGGTCGCCGACCTTCGGGCAGACATTCGGCCATGCTCTGTCCCAGAATTGATCGCGCTCTTCAAAACGCTTGGAAAGATCGGTCGGCCGGCGAAGCGCTCAGTCAATCTGATGAAATTGTGCTTACGCCAATTCGGGGTGAGCAGTAAGATCGATTGGCTGGATGAAATGCAAGAGACAATCAAGAAGCTCGAAATTGATGCTGGAGATAGAGACAATTGAGACGGGTCGGAAACCCGTTTTGATGTCCGTATCAAACCAGCAAAGCAGAGCGCTTGCCGAATCGACAATGGCATCTATTGTTGGCAAATGGATGCAAGCAAGCCGACTGCGTCGTCGAAATGCCGAAGTGTGAAATCGGCCTCGTCAGCATAAACCGGGATTTCACCGGGCGCATACAAAATCGTTCGGATACCGGCGTTTCGTCCTGCCTGTAGATCGAAGAGAAAATCACCGATTAACAGAACTTCGTCGGGCGCGAATTGCCAGGTCTCGCAGATTCTCAGCGCGCCGGTCGGATCTGGTTTTGCAGGAACGTCGTCGCGAGTTAACACCTGCGAGAACTCCAACCCAAGCCGTTGCAGCGATAACTCGGTCGTTTCCGCGGAGTTTCGCGTCAAGACGGCGACGAGAACGCTCCGACGCTTTAATTCGGACAGAAAGTTGGCGACTCCCGGCATCAACTTGGCGCATTCGGCGCCACGCAACTCGTGCTGCTGAAGGATCGCCAAGGATTCGTCTTTGCGAGACCCGTCGGGCATCGCATCCATTGCCTCCAGAATCAGCTCTCCGTCTTCAAGACCAAGATCGCACCGGATTGCTGCAAAGTCGAGTTGTGAGTCGATCAGCGTGCCATCAAGATCAAAGATGATTCCGCGTAAGCGCATGAACGGCAAGACGTGGTACCCATCAGAGTCACATTCGACGCTGGAGCAACACAATGTCTCGGACCCGGCAATTCGTCATTGCATTGGCATTCAGTCTCGTGGTTGGCCAGTCGTTTTCGGCCGACAAACGGAAACCCCGCGAATCGACATCCGAGGCCGACATCTCGGTTGTCGCATTGTTCAAGGGGATGCAGGATGGCCGGCTTGCCGTGCGGCTGGTCCAGCATAGTGAAAAGAAGGGTGTCCTGTTCCTCGCCAACAAGACAGAGCAGCCGCTTGTCGTTCAGATGCCCGAGGCTTTCGTCGGCGTGCATGTCGTGAACCAACCGCGAGCCGGTAACGGTTCGCGCGAGCGGGTCGATCCGCCGAATCGAGCGCAATCAACAGGGAGCAGCATCAGCGGCAACCCCCGCGAGAATCGCCGGACGGAAAGAAGAACCGATAGCCGAACTGGCGAAAGAGCGGACGATGCACCGAAGTTCCCGGTTGCGGCCGGCCGAGTTGTCAAGTTGCCGGTCACTTCGGTCTGTCTCGAATTCGGACGGCCAACTCCGAATGCCAACATGAAATACCAGATCGTGTCGGTCGAGCAATACAGCCGGCAAAATCAGGTGTTGCGTGAATTGATTCCTCTGTTCGTCAGAACGCGGATGGATCAGCGAGTCGCTCAAGCGGCGGCGTGGCACGTTTCCAATAAACTCAAATGGACGGAATTGTCGGCATTGCAAAAGCCAGCGGTGGCGGGTTTGCCGGTTGGGCCACTCTTTGACGCCAACGATTTGAAGTTAGCAAAAGCTCTGGTCGATCGAGCCGGCAAACTGGCCGTCAATCGCAAGAACAATCCCGGACCTCCAGCAAAAACAAAACGGCCCGATGGCTCCGGTGGGATGTTCGCCGGCTTTCCCGAGATCAATCGGTACCGGCCCGGCAAACGCACGCTGCCGGTGATTACATCCGACGGCGTCACGGGACTCGTGAAACCCAAGTGGACGCGTT
>CAUZVF010000905.1:0-3354 GCA_963582955.1 Planctomycetota bacterium | reverse complement strand
GGATTAACCGTCGCGTCGCCTTCTTCCATGTTCAGCACCCAGCGCACGGCCTGCTCGGTCGATTTCAGGAACGTCTTGTTCGTCCACGTCTGATTATTGTGGCCGAGGTTGTTGAAGAAGATCTTTCCGTTGCCCCAGTTCCTGCACCACGCGACGGGGACATGATACGCCCGCTTTGGATTACACTTGGCCATATTCAAGCTCATCAGCACGCGGACGTTTTCGGGTTTCCAGTTCACGTACTCATAAATCTCGTCTTTGAATTGGAATTCCCGTCCGAATGGCACCATGGCGGGATGTTTTGTGTCGTGTACCGTGATTGTCACCGTGTTTCCTGCATTCCACGGATGCCTCTTAAACGTGGCGCCGATCATGTCGCGATACCAAGCGTGTTCTGGCTTGGAGTTGCGGTAGGTGTCGGCCGCGGAATGGAATCCGATGAACCCATGCCCTTTTTGCCGCAACCATTTGTTCAAGAAGAAATCGCGTGCATCGTCCGAGATGGGCAGTTCACCCGTCGTGTAGAACATGACGATGTCATAATTCTTCAAATTCTCGACGGTGAAATCCGCCGCGCAGTCTTGGCTGCAATCAATTTTGAACAGGCCGGTCTGCTGTCCAAGCTGAGTCATCGCAATCTCGGCCGGAGCCAGATCTTTCTTGCCACGATTGACGGCACCGTGCTTGTACCCTTTGCTCTGAGTGATCATCAGCGCGCGGGCCTTCTTGGGTTCGCCTGCATTCGCGGGAATGATCAGCAAACTAAAAACAGACAGGAACAGAACGCTCAATAAAGTTCGACCCATCATCGGTGTGGCTCCTTGGGTGATTGAAGTATCCGATTGCGAACACGACCGCAAAAGTGAATTCCATTGAACTGCCATAATAAGCATATGGCGTGGCCGTCTGAAAGCGAATGTGCCGCGCGGGACTCATGACTGAGGAATCCTCCATTGATTGACGAAATGTTCGATTCTCATGGTTGATGATTCCTGTTAATGTTCGCCAACGAGAATTGGCGTTTGCACAAGAAACGAGTTGAACCACCGCGAGATGACTCTCATGCTGATTGGAATTGTGAGTGATACCCACGGTCACATCCCATTCACCGAAAACTGCGTCGACATACTGAAATCGAATGAAGTCGAGCGTGTGATCCACTGCGGTGACATCGGATCGCCCGAGGTCATACCGTTGTTTTCCGAATTGCCAGCCCATTTTGTATTCGGCAACGTCGACTACGACCACGCCGAACTCAGGGAAACGATCGAGGACGCGGGGCTGACTTGCCACGATGAGTTTGGCTCGGTCGAGTGGGCCGGCCGAAAGATCGCGTTCTTGCACAGTCACGACCATCAGCGTTTTCAAGAAACGGTCGCCGACTCGAATTGGGACTTGGTGTGTTACGGCCACACGCACCAAGCCAAACAGCAGTACGTTGGAAATACGCTTGTGTTGAATCCCGGAGCTGTTTTTCGAGCCAACCCGCGATCAATCGCGATCGTCGACCTGCGAAATCTCGAAGTTGCATCGAAAACGTTGTCGTAGCTTTTTCCGCATGGATCATCGCCAAAAGTCTTCCCCATTGCGGCTCCAGGTGCGACGGGGTTCGCGATATAGGAATTCTTTAGGCGACCACGGCGGGAGATGCGGCCTTACGTTGACCAACGCTGCCATGAATGCCAGTCGCACACGGTCGCGCGATGCCAGTTCTCCAACGATTCATTCCAGATTGTCTCGCTCCTCTCGTTCCCAAGCTCCGCTAGCTCCGCTTGGGAACGCAGGCCCGTCAAGCTCTGCTTGGCACGCCCTACTCTTCTGTATTGAGCGGCAATGCAGTAGGTCCCGCGAGCCGAGCGGGACTCCCTGACTGGCATGTTCGATCGCCTTGCTCGGCTTTCCAGAGCATTCGCCGTCACAACATTTGGACGCGACGGGAGCCGTTTCTCTCGCTTTCGCGAGTTTGGCGTAAGTCGTGAACTCGTCATCACTGAGTGTACGACACAGGCTGCTGTCGAGAAACACTTTTGAGAGAAGTGACAAAATCCGGGTTTTGCACGCCCGGTTTTTACTCCCGATCCCGACTAGCTTAATAGACAGGAGTGTGTTCACCCGCTTATGCCGATGCGAATGTTGTTACGGCTGTGCCATCAGTTCGATTGTGGCGGGCCTGGGTGGACCGTTTCCGGATCGGTTTGGACGTCTCGCCAGCCGAGCGAGACATGAGACACATCGCGAGATACTGATGCGTGCCAATCGCTTGGCGTCCGTCGGTTGATCGCGAGGTCTCATCACCGAATCCGTGGCCGTTGTTCTCACGTGAGGATCAAGATGCCTCGCGATTGATCCCTTGGCCGGGATCCCATTCACAGCATAGCGATCGCGCGGTCACGACGATCTCACTCGCTACCAGACCGATGGAGAACCGGTAACCATGCGTTACAACCCGTTAAGCAACATTGATCCATCACTCTTGACACCGAGGAATCCCGGCGAGGATTTTATGTCGCACGAACAGTGGGCAGAGATTGGCGAAGCGCTGGGACTTTCCAACCGGCAATTGAAAATCCTCGTGTTGACGTTCGAAGGAGCAACACAAAAGGCTCTACGAGAAACTCAAGGTCAACGATCGAGTAACATTGGTTTTGCGCATCCTCCACGTGCAGAACGAATTGCGTTCCAACGGAAAGTCATAATGCGGTCTTCAGCCATAATGACGCAATCGTTTAACGGTCAGCCGAAGGCGTCGGCGCAGTTGTCAATCGCCGTCGCCTCCGGCTTACCGTTAAACAATCCCACGTCGTCCGAGCACGATGTCAATGCATCGTGCTGCATTTCACGATACGGATACTGAACATTTCTATGTCGTTCAAAGAAACGACTTGGGGTGGTGACTAAAAGAAACGACTTGGGGTGGTGACTAACGGGCGTCAGGTGCGCGCGTTTGTATCCGGCGGCGACGTCGAATGCGTGGGCTCGATTCCTGATGCCGTGGCGCGACACGCCGCGGTATACGTTTACGATGCTCGATGCCGTGCCCGACAAGTTGGTTGTTCCGCACGGTGAGCCATTTACGATGTCGATTTATTTGGCCGCGCAAACAGTCTCACGGCCCAAACGCGGCGAAGTACGATTGGGAATGCAAACGCCGATTGCTGCACGGCTCGCTGATAACCGATACCAGTTCCAGCTCCCGCCGCAAATCGATGCCGGTTGGCTGAACCTCAAGATCGGCGACTTCACCAAACGAGTTCGCATCGAACCGACGTTGCGGCCGGAATTGAGTTCGGCGATGGCCAACATCACGCTGCCGGAATACCTCGGCCGCACGGAATCTCTGACGAAGGACTTGCG
>CAUZVF010000904.1:0-3355 GCA_963582955.1 Planctomycetota bacterium | reverse complement strand
TGCCCGCGGCTTTCGCACCTTTGAAAACTACCGAACACGAATCCTCTTCTACTGCGGAAAGCTGGACCTCAAACCGACCCCTCAATAGCCACTAAACTCCCGGAAGAACCGAATAATCGTTGTTGGGATAGTTTCAATCACAGCAATGGTTTTGAAAGTGCGATTGCATCTTAAGGGTCCACGTGGAAGCGAATGGGAACAGGATGCTTCCCAAGAAGATTCTGAATCTGAGTAGCAGCGATGTTTCGACGTTACTGCGTGACGTTTTACGTCATGGCTCAGACCGAAACCCGCTCTTAGAGTTTCGTGTCAAAGTACCGACTGAGTAATCGGTCTATATCTAGACCATACGATTAAACGCATACAGACATCGCGCTTTTGTCCTTGCACCATAGCTTCTGATCGGATAACTTCGGCCCACCAAGAGCCGCTTTCGCGGTTGTTTTTCCGCTCCAGAAGGGTTGAATTGCGGATCGAGTATCGACTGCATGATGCAAGAAGAGGGGTAATGATGCCCGCTACGCGACTGCAACTTGGCGACCTTTCTCGCGGCCGCAGTTCTTCGCTTCTCAATCTGGTGATTCTACTATTAGCGATTTCGATCTTGTCCGTCGGCCCCAAACTTTACGCCGACGTTGACGTCAAAGATTGTCGACAGAAGCTGATATCGGGCCAATACCAAGAGTGCATCGCCGTCGCTGTGTCAGCCATCGCCCAGCGGAAGTACGGTGAAGACTGGCCAGTGCTAAAGGCATCGGCCGAAATGGCGATTGGGGAATACGATCGCGCATTGAAAACCGTCGATGCCGGGATCAAACGGTATTCATGGAGTATCCGGCTGCGTGAGATTGGGCGCGAGGCGTGTTTGCACACTGGCGATACGAAACGCGCGGCGGTGATGCTGAAGGAAGTCGATTCGCTCGCCAGTCGTTATCCCTGGCGCTACACCGATGTCGAAGAATTGGTTTCGCTGGGACGTTCGGCACTGTTGCTCGGTGCCGACGCCCGTGACGTTCTGGAAGTCTTCTTCGACCGCGCGAAAAAGTACAATCCCAAACATCGCGAGCCGTATCTCGCGAGCGGCCAGTTGGCACTCAGCAAGAACGACCACGCACTCGCCGGTGACATCTTTCAGGAAGCGGCGAAGCAGTTCCCCAAAGACCCGGACGTACTTTATGGATTGGCGGCGGCGTTTGAACGCAGCGACACGCGGCGCTCGATGGCGGCGATCGAAGCGGCGCTCGATCAGAATCCCAATCATATTCCCAGCCTGTTGCTGATGGTCGGGCACTTGATTGATTCCGAGCAATACGGCGTCGCGGCGAAGTGGATTAACCGCGTATTGAAAGTCAATCCGCGACAGCCCGACGCCTGGGCTTACCGCAGTTTGTTGGCGCACCTTTCTAACGATCCCAAAGGAGAAACCGCATTCCGCGCCGCGGCACTCAGTACTTGGGGACGCAACCCGCGTGTCGATCATTTGATCGGCCGCAAACTGTCGCAAAAGTACCGATTCGCCGAAGGATCCGACTATCAACGCCGGGCGCTAAATTTCAACGAGAAGTACTTGCCGGCTCGCATTCAACTGGCACAGGATTTGTTGCGGCTTGGGCAAGAAGACGAAGGCTGGACTCTGGCCGATGCCGTACACGCCGTCGACGGTTACGACGTGGCAACATTCAACCTGGTTGAACTGCGCGACAAGATCGCCAAATTCCGCACGCTGCAAAACGACAGTTTTATCGTCCGCATGGATGCTCACGAAGCCGACGTCTACGGACAACAGGTTCTCGAATTGCTGTCGCGCGCCAAGTTGGTGCTCTGCAAAAAATACGGATTGCAATTGACAGGCAAAGTCACCGTCGAGATCTTTCCGAACCAAGACGACTTTGCCGTGCGCACTTTCGGGATGCCGGCCGTACCGGGATTTCTCGGTGTTTGTTTTGGGCGAGTCATCACGGCCAACAGTCCGGCGTCGCAGGGCGACCATCCCTCGAACTGGCAATCGGTGTTGTGGCACGAGTTTTGTCACGTCGTCACGCTGCAACTGACGCACAACCGAATTCCGCGATGGCTCAGCGAAGGCATTTCGGTTTACGAGGAATTGCAGGCGAATCCGACTTGGGGCCAGCAAATGAATCCGCGCTATCGCAAGATGGTGATCGACGGCGAATTGACTCCGATGGGGAAACTCAGCAGCGCGTTCATGTCTCCGCGCAGCAGCCTGCATTTGCAATTCGCGTACTACGAATCGGCGCTGGCTGTTGAATTCCTTGTGCAACGTTACGGGTTGGATGCTCTGAAGAACGTGCTGCACGACTTGGCGGCGGGGTTGCCTATCAACGTGGCGTTGGAACGCCGCACCGACGGAATCGTAACACTTGAAAAAGATTTTGAAGAATTCGTGCGTGAACGCGCCATCCAATTGGCGCCCGATGCCGACTTCGATCCGCACGACTTGAAAGACGTCCTCAGCGACGACAGTGATGCCTTTCAACTTTGGCTGAAGAAGCATCCCAACAACGTCGCCGGGCTGACTGTCGAGGCAACTCGATTGATCGAAGAAAAGAAGTGGCGGCAAGCCAAGGCTCCGCTGAAGAAACTGCTCAAGCTGTACCCCGGCCAAACCGGCAGCCAAAACGCGTATTTGATGCTGTCTCGCGTGTATCGGGAATTGAACGAAACTGATAACGAACGCGATATCTTGGTAAAGTACGCGACAATCGATTCGGACGCGATTGCCGTTTATCTCCGTTTGTTGGAACTGGGCCAGCAGTCGAAAAACTGGGCATCCATGATGAAAAATGGTGATCGCATACTGGCTGTGAATCCGCTGATTCCTCAACCTCATCGAGCTTTGGCGCAGGCGGCCGAAAAACTTGGTAAAATCGATACAGCCGTTACCGCTTACCGAACTTTATTGGCGCTGGAACCGGAAGACCCGGCTGAAGTGCATTATCGGCTGGCACGGCTGTTGCACCAACGAAAGGACATGACGGCCAAGCGGCACGTCTTGGCGGCATTGGAAGAAGCTCCGCGGTTTCGCGCCGCCCACAAACTGTTGCTGGAGATCATTCGAACCCCGAAATAGCATTGAGTTAAGGAAGACTCCGGCACGGAGTTGCAACTAAGAACGTGTTTGAAAAAGGGGTCAGACCCTTTGCCAGATCAGATTCCTGCGGACTTTGGCGCGTCCGAGAGGGTCTGACCCCTTTTTCAAACACGTTCTCATCGCACAATCCGGTTCGGCTGGTCGCTCAAGAAGGAGCCCGACGATGAAGAAATTGCTGGCAATTGCCGCTCTTGTCTTGACCGCCGGACTCGTTGCACGAATTTCTCTCGCACAACGCCGGTC
>CAUZVF010000903.1:0-3366 GCA_963582955.1 Planctomycetota bacterium | reverse complement strand
AACGTGCGTCGTTTCCGTTGACTCTGATTCTCCATCGTGTCCTCCTGATAGGATTGTTAAACAATCCAAAGGAGTCCGCCAGTATTGGGCTACCACAGATTGCCGGCAGTGCCATGGGATTGGAAACCTGAAGCCCACCGGTGACAAGAACACGAAGATCGCGCTGGGAATCAACTTCGTGCACACTCGCGAACGGTTGCGATACGGTTATTATCGTCGTTTCATGTTGGACCCGCCGCGATACGATATCGGGTCGAAGATGCCTAAGTTGTCAGCGGACGGCGTGACAACGAAGATACACGACGTTTTCGATGGAGACGCTCGCAAACAATTCGACGCACTGTGGCATTATATTCAAACCGTCAAGGACCAATGAAATACGTATTGATCATCCCGGACGGAGTCGCGGATGAGCCGCAAGAAGCTCTCGGCGGGCTAACGCCGTTGCAGTCCGCCGACATTCCCAATATGGATGCGATCGCAAGGGACGGCATCGTGGGGCAAGCCGATCACGTTCCGGCATCGATGCCGTCGGGAAGCGACGTGGGCACGATGAGCCTGTTTGGATACGACCCGCTGAAGTTTCACACGGGGCGAGCTCCGTTGGAGGCCGCGGCGCAGGGCATCGAACTCGGGCCAAACGACTGGGCCATTCGGTGCAATTTGGTCACCGTGCTGGATGGCATCATGCGCAGTTTCACGGCCGAGCAGATTTCGAATGAACTCGGCAAGCAACTGATCGGACTGATGCAAAAAGAATGCTGCGGTGACCCGAGTTGGAAATTCCACGCGGGTATCAGCTATCGAAACCTGTTGCTCTATCGAAGCCGCGATGGAATTGCGCCGTTCGGTGTCGATACCGAAACCGTCCCGCCGCATGACATCATCGATCAGAATGTCGACGCTTTTCTGCCAAAGGGAGCCGGCTCGGATCAATTGCGAGAACTCATGAATCGCAGTGCCGATGCATTTTCGGCTTCACAAGAAAATCAGGCTCGTGGTGAACGCGGCCAATCACCCGCCACACAAGTTTGGTTGTGGGGACAGGGAAAAGCGCCGGCGTTGACACCATTCGCCGCACGATTCGGTAAATCCGCCGCCGTGATCACGGCCGTCGATTTATTACGTGGGATCGGAAGTCTACTGGGATGGAAAGTTGTTGAAGTTCCTGGCGCGACAGGATACACCGACACCGATTATGCCGCCAAAGCACGCTATGCCATTCAAACGCTGGATGATGTGGATTTCGTTGTCATCCATGTCGAGGCCACCGACGAAGCGTCTCACGAAGGCGACGCCACGGCCAAAGTGGCCGCTTTGGAACGCATTGACGCAGACATCACTGGCCCGATCCACCAACATCTCAAGTCGCAAAGAGATTACCGATTACTGGTATGCCCCGATCATCCGACATTCTTGCGCACGAAAACGCACAGCCACGGCTACGTTCCATTTGCCATGTGCGGAACCGGGATCGAGGCGGACGCCGCAACCACGTACGACGAATCCGCCGCCGCGAATTCACCAATAACACTCGACAACGGCCACGAACTGATGCCCATGTTCATCAACACATAACTCCACCCACCCCGTGTCGGTGGGAAAATGACTCGATCCTGAACTTCAAATGGAAACGTGTTGCAGAGGAACCGAGAATGAACGCCAATAGACGCGAATGATTCTCTTTTCATTAGCGTTTATTCGCGTCCATTAGCGGTTCTTCCGCACGATTGGGCTGCGAGCAATCGAGTGGCGCAAAAAACAGAGGGTGATATACCGGACTTGAACCGGCGACCTCCGGAACCACAATCCGGCGCTCTAACCAACTGAGCTAATACCACCACAAGATGAGGAGAGATAAAAATAGCTTACGGATATGGTGGATTCAAGACATCGCTTTTGGTGTGGCGTTCGATTCAGAATCCCGCATGGCAGCGGATTTCGGGACGGGAATAGAACGGACGTCGGACCAGCGGGAATGGTTCACTTCAAGTGCGATCGAATTCCAGGTACTCGTCGGAAACCATGTGAGTTACATGCTCGAGAGGATCGCGCCCCACGGCACTGGATCTCGCGCATGCGAATAGTTATCAAGCCGCATTGGCCGTATCCGACGGACGCTGCGGTCAAATCAGTTCGCGGATCGGTTTGCCGTCCTCGATCATAGAGACTGGCCGGCCGGCTTGGTTGACAAACTGTAGTTTGCGATCGATGCCCAACACGTCAAAGACGGTCGCCATGAAATCTTGCGGCCTGATCGGTTTCGACTCGGGACGGTACGCCTTCGCGTCCGACTTGCCGATCACTTGTCCCATCTTCAGTCCGCCGCCCGAAATGGCCAGCGTGCATAACGGTCCCCAGTGATCGCGCCCGGAGTTGCGGTTGATTTTCGGAGTTCGTCCAAACTCACCCGTAACGACCAACAAGATGTTATCCTGCAGGCCGCGCTGGTAGACATCTTCGACGAACGCGGCGACGGCACGGTCGACAACGGGACCACGGCTATCCATCGCTCGTTTGATGTTGCCGTGCATGTCCCAGCCGCCGTAATTCAGCGTGACGAATCCACAACCGGCCTCGCACAACCGACGCGCGGTCAACATTTGCTGGCCCAGCCCGCTGCCGTACCGTTCAACGACGCGTGGGTCCTCTTTCCGCAAATCGAAAGCCTCGGGAGCTTTGCCGAGCATCAGATGGAATGCCTGGCGTTCAAACGCGCTCAGACCGTCCATCAGGCCTGACTGATCGGCGTCACGTTTGAATTTATCGAAACTCTTCAGCAGATGCCGGCGATCGGATAGCCGCTCGGCCGCCGTGTTGAGGATCATGTTCGACTTTGCTTCTCGATCGCTGCCGAACGGAGCATAAGACTTGCCCAAGAAGGCCGGTCCATCACTGCCGATGCCACCCAGACGCACGTACGTGGGCATTCCGGTTTGTGCGTTGTTAGCACCGCGAATTCGCGCGGCGATTGATCCCATTGACGGGCGGGACGGCAAACCGCCGTTATCGATACTTCGATTGCTGTAACCGGTCATCACATAATGAGTACCGCTGCCATGTCCGCTGTCGTTATGGGCGAACGAGTGGAAAAAACTCATCTTGTCGGCGACACGTGCCGTGCGTTCGAAGTTGCCGCCGATGCTATACCCCGGTATCGACGTCGCATGTGCTCCGGTTGTGCTGCGGTATTCGATCGGCGCGGTCATCTTCGGATCGAATGTCTCAATATGAGTCGGCCCGCCACTGAGCCATAGCCAGACCACGGATGTCTCGCGAACCGGATTGCCGCTTTCCGCCACCCGAGCCCGAGCGGCCAACAGTTCCGGCAATCCCATTTGCCCTAAGCCCAGTGCTCCCAAACCC
>CAUZVF010000902.1:0-3367 GCA_963582955.1 Planctomycetota bacterium | reverse complement strand
GAAGGCGCATTGGCACGTCTGTTCCGACCGTAATTCGCAAGACTCAAGCAGGAGATCGACGCGGATGTCAGAGACTGGCCGCGCCGGTGTATAAAGGATAAAGAAGGTGCGCACTCTCGGCGTGTTTGTTCAGAATGGTACTTCGGAATTTCGGCGCCGAGCAATAAAACAAGCGTTCACAACATTCAACCATTAGTTGCGCAGCGATGAGCTCAACCCAAGACACACGAGCAAGCTTGCTGATCCGCGTCCGCGATCCGGCGGATCAGGCGGCGTGGCATGAGTTCGTCGAAATCTATCGGCCGATCATCCTGCGGCTGGCTCGGCAAAAGGGGATGCAAAAAGCGGACGCGGATGATGTCGCTCAACAGGTTTTGGCAGCGGTCGCCAAAGCGGTTGAGCAGCGGGAACATGATCCGAAACGGGCGAAGTTCCGCACATGGCTCAATCGTGTGGCTCACAACGCAATTCTCAATGCGCTGACTCGCCGAAGGCCAGATCGCGGCGCAGGCGACTCGGCACTGCTGGCGGTGCTGAATCAACACGAGTCACACACCGGACCCGATTCGGACCTGTTACGGTTGGAGTACCGGCGTGAAGTGTTTCGCTGGGCCGCGCGGCAAGTTCGCAAGGAGTTCCATCAGGCCACGTGGGACGCGTTTTGGCTGACCGCTGTCGAGGGACGCGCTGTCGAGGTCGTGGCGGAAGAACTCGCGAAAAACCGAGGGGCGATTTACGCCGCGCGCAGCCGCGTTATTCGGCGAATCCAGGAAAAAGTGACCGAGTACGAGCTGGAAACGTAGGCCACCGCGTGTCAGACTTTGCCGGCCGGCGTGTATAAGTTGTCAGGCGATAGCACAATGAACAACAACCAAATGACATGTGATCCGGAGCGGATCGAGCTGTTCCTGCAACAGCAGTTGAGCGACGAGGAGCAGACGGCGTTCGAGTTGCACTTGGACGACTGCAACGATTGCCGCCGCCGACTGGAAGCGACCGCAGCCGGTGATGACATCTGGTCGGGAGTACGGGATTCTCTGCTGGACCAGCAACTGCCACCGGACCACCCTGCGGGCGGTGCCCGTCTGCGGTCGGGTGACTCCGCGCTCGATTCGGCGACAGGCGGTGATGCGTTGTTCAACCACGGCACGGTGCTGAAGCTGTTAGCGCCGACGGATGACGATCGGATGCTCGGCCGTTTGGGGACGTATGAAGTCATGGGAGTTATCGGATCGGGTGGCATGGGCGTCGTGCTGAAAGCGTTTGATGCCGCGTTGAATCGGTACGTTGCAATCAAGGTTCTTGCACCGCATCTCGGCAGCAGTGGAACGGCACGGCAGCGATTCTCGCGTGAAGCACAAGCGGCTGCCGCGGTGGTACATGACAACGTGATTGAAATCCACGGCGTGGCGGATGCGGATGGGCTCCCCTATCTCGTCATGCCTTATGTGCGAGGGCCGTCTTTGCAGCGCCGACTCGATGACGAAGGGCCACTCGCGCTCGTCGAGATTCTGCGAATCCCAGTGCAAGCCGCAACCGGGCTGGCTGCTGCCCATGCACAAGGGCTCGTTCACCGCGATGTGACCCCGGCCAACATCCTGCTTGGCGATGGCGTCGAACGCGTGATTTTGACCGACTTCGGGCTCGCCCGCGCAGCGGACGACGCCAGCTTGACGAAGACCGGCATCATCGCTGGCACGCCGCAATACATGTCACCCGAACAAGCGCGCGGAGAATCGGTCGGGCAGAAGAGTGACTTGTTCAGCCTGGGCAGCGTGTTGTACACGATGTGCACCGGTCGCGCGCCGTTCCGCGCTGAAACGAGCTACGGCGTGCTGCGACGCATCACGGACGAAGAGCCTAAACCGATCCGCGAGATCCATCCAGACATCCCCGAATGGTTGTGCGAGATCATCGCCACGCTCTTGTCGAAGCAACCCGACGACCGTTTCGAGTCAGCCCGCGAAGTCGCCGAGTTGCTGGAAGAATGTCTCGCTCACGTGCAACAGCCGGATTCGGTTCCGGTACCCGCCAAACTTGCTACGCCACAACGAGCCAGGACGCAGGAACCCCCGTCATGGTTTCGCCGTTCACGACTCGCGGTGGCCGGCGGTATGCTGTTTCTCGTCGCAGCGGTCGTGATCATTCTGGAGTTGAATAAGGGAACGCTGACGATCGAGTGCGCCAAGTCCGATGTTGCTGTACGGATCTTGAAAGGAGACCGAGTTCACAAGACGTTGACCGTGACGCCGCGCGACAACTCGGTACGCATTGCCGCTGGTGTGTATGTTGTCGAAATTGAGGGCGAGCACGATGGACTTGAAGTCAAAGATGGTGTTGTGCGGCTCTTGCGCGGCGGGTCCGAGATCGTACAGATTGTCGAGCAAGCCAAAACCTCGGAGCCATCGTTTCGGCAGTTTCAGGAGAGCTCGACGAATTCACGCGGCCTCGTTGGACGGTGGAAGATTATGCGTTTGGATTCGATGCCGACAGACGTGTTGGTTGGAGCAAAAGCGGCTATCGACAAAGAAAGCATCTACTTTTACGTACCCACGCAGAAAGGGCCGCATCCACACTTCCACTACACGCTCAAGCCTGATGGCGGAATCGACCTTCAATTTGCCGACGAACTCGATGCGAACGCGAAACACCTGGGAAAGTACCTCCTGAAGGGAAACAGGGCCTTTATCGCCTTTAACGACATGGATGATGTCTCGTTGCGCCCCGTCGACGTGACCGGCGAGATTCCGCAGCGTGGAGTGATACACATTGTGCTTGAACGTGATGAGGATGCAGGTGGGCGCGAGGAATCGGCAACGGTTCCAGGAATCGGCAACGGTTCCAGGAACCGTTGATTCACTGAATTCGATACCGCGGTGGGAGCGCTGGGACATTCGTTATCCCGATGATCCGAAACGATTCGCCCGAATCCTCGATTTCTTCGACGTGGAGATCGGCGTAGCGGGTGGCGGCATCAAGGACGTTACGTATTTGTCCAGGCTGTCCGAGCGGGTAGCACGTCTTGCCGTCCAGGCAAGACGTGTCGCGCAGCGATTGGAAACCCTTCTATCGCTCGGTGCAAACAATTTCCGCGACGAGTACTCACCGGCACGGATTGCGAGGCTTTAATTGACTCTGATCACGGAAGAGCAGTTTCCGGAGGCTGCGCCGCACAACTTGCCTGGACGGCAAGATGTGGTACCCCATTTGATGCCGGGCGTTGTCCGTGAAGTTGGTCGTTCACTCAACCTCGATCGCCAAGAAATCGACTGGTTGAATGATCGCGCCTTGCCACGCTCGTGCCAAGCTGCGAAGACGTTGTCGTTTGTTTGCGAAACGTGTCGAATTGACGATTGACTTGCCGAAA
>CAUZVF010000901.1:0-3368 GCA_963582955.1 Planctomycetota bacterium | reverse complement strand
GATCGCGCTTGTCACGCGGGCACTGGAATATCTTCAAGCTGCTGTTTTTGGCAGTTGCTCGGAGTTTTGGATCCCGTAGGGCTTGTGCGGTTTCCGACGCGTCAAGATACGGGAGAAGTACGATTGGCCAACCATCCGTGCCATCAACCAAATACGGTACTGCGCCGTTGTAGTTGGCAGCGTAGTTGTTGACGGCCAGCGCCAGACACTTGAGATTGTTCAGGCATTCGGTTCGGCGGCTTGGTCCGCGCCTGTCATTGATTCCGGGACTGATCAGTGTAAGAAACAAAACACACAGAATGACGGCAACGACGAGTTCGATCCGCATGAATCCGGGACGGCTTCTGAATGGTTCATCGTTGAGGTCGGTATTCATCGCATTCTTTCTGATGCTCCAGCATCTTAAACGTGTCCCATCTGACGTAATTAACAATGAATCCAAGAAACCCATAAAACTGTGACACGGGAATTGTCAGAGTTGTGGAGGGAACAGCCGCACGGGCCCGTTTTCGTGCTATGTTTGAGACTCACGAGCCGCCTGAACAGTAGGCTGCCGTTCCGGAACACACGATTGCAGATCGGGCATTACGAATGTGGCAACGCACTTTGAACACAATTCGGAAGTTCCTCAAAGAAGATGACGGACCGACCGCTGTCGAGTACGCCGTCATTCTGATGCTGATCTTCATGGTTTGTATCGCCACGATTCAGATTATTGGGCTTCGATTGAATGACAGTTTCACCGATTCCAACGGCGAACTGGATACCGCGTTTAACTGAATCGCGTGTAATCACGACAAACGGCATAAGTGGGAGGGGAAATCTGTATTTCTTTCGGTCGCGGCACAGATTTCGAGCTACGTTTGGGTTGATCATGAGTGAAAGAAATCCCTCCTCTGGAGGGCAAATCGAATAAAGGCCCGACCATGAAAAAGTCTCAACGCCGACAATTCTTCGTGGACTCACCCGTTCAAGGTGCGATCATCGTTCGAGTCATTCTGTATTGGGCAAGCTGCGTGCTATTTATCGCAGTGCCGCAGATCCTGTTGAGAACGTTTTTCGAACCGAGCCGCCCGTTCTGGGAACAATTCTCGATCTTGTGGAGTGAGTACTGGCCCGTCATCTCGGCGACGGCCGTGTTGGTTCCATTTTTCATTTTCGACGCGATCCGAATGAGCAACCGGTTTGCCGGTCCAATCTTCAAACTGCGCCGTGAAATGAACCGGCTGGCGGCGGGAGAAAAGGTCGCCCCAATCCGATTTCGTGACGGTGATTTCTGGCACGATCTGACGGTTCCCTTCAACCAGATTGCCGAGCGGCTGAACTCGAATGACGATACAGGCCGTAACGAGTCTTTGATGAAACAGGCGATCGGTGAATTGACCATCGATACTGTCGTTGAAGAACGAGTGCTGGTCGGAGCGGGTACGTCTGACGAGTAGCTTGGTATTGTTTCGCACTCTTCGAGAAACAACTGCCGTGGCTTGAATTGCGGCATCTGGTTCGCGAAAAATCCTCAGTATTTCGGAAGTTCCGATTCCACGCTTGCGAAACGGCTCATCGCAAATACCAACGCCGCGAACAGCAGATACCCAACCGCGATCCCAGTGGCGTGAAACGCGAGCGAGCCTTCTGTCGGTTGCTGCAGGATGAATAGGAAATCGAAGCTGTTGCCGCTTAGTTGATAGCCGTGCGTCAGCCCGGTCATCGCCAAGATGGCCGCGACCGTCGCCCAAATCCCGGCAGCCGTGAATCGGCGGTCGATCAAACAAGCCGAGATCGCCGAGAGGATCATGCAAGTAAAGATATAGCCCCGCTCGATCGAAATCATGGCATGGAGCAGAAATCCGTTCACGAGCGCGTCGCTGGAATCCGACAACAGTTGCTGCATCGTTTTGCCGCCGGACGCGAAGAACGCTCCTTGAGTGACCGTCATCCCCCAGGCGGCAATCGCGGGAAATAAACCCATCGCCACGGCCGGAGCGTGTTCTTTCGGAGTCGTCTGGAATGCCTGTGCGGTGATGACGATTCCGATCCACAACACAATTGCGATGCCCGATTCCATCGGCACGATACTGCTGATCAATCCAACGGTGCCCGTCAGGCAAATCACGGTGACGACGATTCCGTTTAGTGTCGAATAGCCGGCCCGTGCGCCAAGTCCTTTCCAACCGGGATGTCCGATGTAAATCGTCGTTGGGAAACAACTGCCGAATAGCGCGGCGGCGACCGTGCCAATTCCGTTGACCGCCAGTGAAGACCGCGTGTCGAAACGATCGCCCGCCGCCTCGGCCGATTCGATGTTTTGCAGGCTGCCGATGACGTTGAACAGCCCCATGGGGATGATGACCGATAGGTAGCCCAACCACTGTTTTGGCTCAGAGAGAATCTCCCAGATTTCAGTGCCTACAAATCGGGGCGGAAAAAAACCGACTCCGCCGGATGCCGTATGCACGGACTCGACATCCATAGCGGCCGTGCTGATCCATGCCGGAGCGTCCGGCCAGAAATGAGTCACGGCCGTCATCAACCAGGCGACAAGAGTTCCCAACGCGACGGCAATGAGTCCGCCCGGTATTCCCAACGGAAACCGTGTTCGCGAGAAGTACGTAATCAACACGACTGCCAAAGGCAGCATCGCGACGAGCGGTTTTTGGAAGATCTGCAACGCAAACGTCATCGAGATGAATCCGATCGCGATACCGGCCAGCGTCGACAGCAAGGCAGCCCGCGGAGTTGACTTGCGGATTCGCTCGGCCACAAACGAACCGGCAAATTCGATCAGCCCGCTGCCCAAGCAGGCGACCAATCCCAATTTCCACGCGATTGCGGCAGCCGCACCATCAGTCAGTCCCAACTCCTTCGCATCCCGGAACGCCGGACCCATCACGAAAAAGATGTAAACCAACATCGACGGCGTGTTGATGCCATACGGCAACGCAGTGATGTCGTCGCGGCCTGTACGAGCTGCCAAGCGATGGGCCTGCCAGGCGTAAAACACATTGCCGACGATCAGGCTCAGAGCGGCTCCGGGCAGAATGTAGACAACCAGGAAACTCTCATTCGGGCCACTCATCCCACAAACGGCACCGCACAGGCCGACGATCGCCAACAACTGGACCAGGTTGTCAACAAATAACCCGAAGAATCCATCGAGATCGCGTTTGACGAAAATCGGATAGTCGCTCGACATGTGATTCCTTTTCGAATTCAACTCGTTTAACGGCAAGCCGAAGGCGACAGCCGAAGGCGACAGCCGAAGGCGACAGCCGAAGGCGACAGCCGAAGGCGACAGCCGAAGGCGACAGCCGAAGGCGACAGCCGAAGGCGACAGCCGAAGGCGACAGCCGAAGGCGACAGCCGAAGGC
>CAUZVF010000900.1:0-3368 GCA_963582955.1 Planctomycetota bacterium | reverse complement strand
CTCACCGGCCGCTACCGCGTCCGACCCTCCCAAGGGGAGGGTAAAGTGAGTGCCATTGGGCTAGCGCCCAGCGGCTAATGAATGCGACAGTTATTTATCGGCAGATGCTTAGTAGCGATTCAACACTCACACGACTAGTTTAGTAGGTCTCACGAGCCGAGCGGGACCCGCGCACCCGCAATCGCCAGCGCAATTTGGAGTCCCGTTCGGCTCGCGGGACCTACTTGATTCAGTATTCGTTTCCACGAAAGTGCAATCGTTGCCCATATACCTGGCATACTCACTGTTAACCGGAATTTTCGCCGCCAGCCTTGCGGTGTGGTTAACAGTCATCACCAAGATGGTGAAACGGAAGTCGCCACTCCAATTGCATCAACGGGAGAAGTTTGAATGGCATCTCATTCTTGTCCTGTTGATCGCTCTCTTGGCATCCTACCACGCCGTCAAGACACAATTAAACGTGAAGCCGGCCCCGGCCAATTTTGAGAGTGTCGAGGCTAGTCTCGACCGAATTCGTCACGCTGTCCTCTCGAAATTGGTCCTCGTTGCCTTAATTCCGGGATTCCTCGTCGTCATCTTTGACAGAAAGTTTGCCGACTTCGGTTTCCGTCGCGACAATCTGAAGCACCAAGTACTGACAGGAGCGATCGGATTCTTGGCGGCATCGCTGCCCGTGGCGGCCATTCAATTGTTACTATTTGAAACGGGTGTGCGCGACGGCCAACATGTCCACACACTCTTAGTCATGCTTCGCGAACACCCGCAGTTTTCGGTCATCGCTTGGGTGGCCGTGTCTGCAATTGTGTCCGCTCCGGCCGCTGAAGAGTTACTTTATCGAGTTATCCTGCAAGGAGCCCTTCAGAGCCAGGTTCGTCCCGGTCTGGCAATTGTGTTCTCGTCGATTGTCTTCAGTTGCGTCCATGCGTGGCCGGATCCGCTACCACTGTTTCCATTGGCGCTAATTCTCGGTTACGTGTTTTACAAAACGAACAGCTATCTGGCTGTCGTCACGTTGCACGCACTGTTCAATGCAACGAATCTGATTCTGACGATATCGAACGTCGTTGAACCCAATTCTTGAACTCCCATCACGCAGCAGGGCAAGAACATAAGAGTGGCAAGAATATGGTCCGCACGATGAAGTTCAATTCACTTAGTTGGCGTCTTACGACTCGGCAATCGCTCGCTGGAATGCGTTGAACTCGATTGGTACGCTCTTGAATTCAAGCCGTGCGTTATGGCCAGGAAGCTGACGCATCCCGTTAGCCAAAGTCAGCGTCTGCTCACAACAGGCTAGCGGGAAGCGTTAGTTTCCTGGCAGGGTCCATTCGACATTCAATTCTCGGTTCGATTGCAAGCTACGGCGAAGATTTGCGGAGAATTCGAAACTCAGCCCAGCCCAACAAGGAGACCTCAGCATGCCAATCGGATTCGGAATCGTCGGATGCGGAATGATTTCCAACTTCCACGCCAAGGCGATTGAAAACATCCGGGGAGCCAAAATCGTCGCGTGTTACGACACGTACGCTCCCGGAGCCGAACGGTTTGCCGCCGCGAACAACGTCACCGCGTATCCGACGTTGAAAGGCATGCTGGCCGATCCCAAGGTCGATATTGTCACCGTTTGTACTCCCAGCGGAGCCCATCGCGATCCCGCCGTTGCGGCCGCGAACGCGGGAAAGCACGTCGTCGTCGAAAAGCCGCTCGAAATTACTCTGAAACGCTGCGACGTCATCATCAATGCCTGCCGCAAGAACAAAGTCAAACTGTGTACGATTTTCCCGTCACGTTTCAGTGCCGTGAATCTGACGATTGCGGAAGCGATGAAAGCCAAGCGTCTCGGCAAGTTGACTCTGGGCGATGCCTACGTCAAATGGTTTCGCACCCAGGAATATTACGACAGCGGCGGATGGCGCGGGACGTGGGCCATGGACGGTGGCGGAGCCTTCATGAATCAGGCGATTCACAACGTTGACCTGCTGTATTCGTTCATGGGCGACGTCACCGAAGTCACCGGAGCCACCGCGACGCTGGCTCACAAACGCATCGAAGTCGAAGACGTCGGTGTCGCCACGCTGAAGTTCAAGAACGGAGCGTTGGGAGTCATCGAGGCCACGACGGCCGCGTTTCCCGGCCTCGCCAAGAAAGTGGAACTCCACGGAAACGAAGGCACAATCGTCGCCGAAGACGACAATATTCTGACGTGGGAATTCGCCAAGAAGTCGAGCAAGGACTCCGCAATCCGCCGAAAGTTCGCCAAACAGGAGGGTGCCGCCAGCGGAGCCAGTGACCCGTCGGCCATCTCGTACACCGGCCACATGCTTCAATTGAAAGACTTCATCAGAGCCATCGAACGCCGCAAGAAACCGATGATCGACGGTGAAGAAGGCCGCAAGAGTGTCGAGATCATTCTGGCGATCTACAAATCCGCATGGACCGGACGACGGGTCGCACTTCCGCTGAAGAGCGACCCCAAGCCGCCGAAGAAATGAAGTTGATTTGCCACCGTTTGAGCCGCCGCCAATCGGGCGAGCCCGCAGATTCCGAATGGGTTTGCCAGTGCAAGCGAGCACCGCGCTCGCGGAAATCGTCTGATCTGCGTCAATGGGCATTCCGATCAAAACAAAATCGCGGCCGGCATTGCAACCGCGTGGTGGCCAACGATTTGCGATCATTCAGATCCGCGATTACACGCGCAATATTGATTGGCAAACTGATTATTATCGAATACGTGGCGACAAGGACTTGACCTAAAATTCTGATTCCGATAAATATCCGCCCCTCGCAACAAAGACCTTCTCTCGGGTCATCACGTTGCGGCCTATCAAATCTCTTTTCTCTCGCAGCTTTCTCCGATTCTTCAATCTGAAACTTTAGGGATGTGCCAATGTTTCAAAGCATGACGCGCTTCGCTTGCGCACTCGGTACGTTGTCTCTTGCCGCATCACCGGTAGTCGCACAATGGTATCCGTTTTCGAATTCTTGCAACTGTGCCCGACCGGTCGCACAAACCTGCTATCAACCTCAGCCGGTGGCTCAAACGTGTTATCAGACCGTCCCTGTCACCGAGTACCGGCAAGTACGGCAAACGGTGAGACGCCCTGTTGTCGAAACAAAGTATGTCGACAGACAGGTCACTGAGTACCGGCAAGTCGTCGAACCGCGGACGGTCGAGATTCCCACGGTGTCGTACCGGAACCACACGGAATACCGAACCGTGCAAGTGAATGCCGGCCACTGGACAACTCGCTATGAACCGAATCCGCGAATGACGCCGTGCCAATACGACCGGACTCCCGGCTTGTTGGGAAATCTAAGTCGTACCGGCTACTCGATCCGCTCGGCGTTTGCTCCGCGATATGTCGCCC
>CAUZVF010000899.1:0-3370 GCA_963582955.1 Planctomycetota bacterium | reverse complement strand
ACCAGAAATATCACGTCGAATACGACAAACAGCGGACCGAAGAATTCCAGATCACCGTCTTCGAGTTTCCCAAGTTGGAGCAAGTTGACGCAACGGTCACGTTCCCGAAATACACCAAGCTGCCTCGGACCGAAATCGAAGACACGATGCAAGTCACGGTCGTCGAAGGCTCGCTCGTCACGCTGAAATGCAAACTGAATAAACCTGTCGAGCGTGCGACTCTGATCGCCAACGATGGTTCTCAGATTTCGCTCGAAGCGGCGAGCGGCGAAAGCGATGTCTTTCAGACGACCGTGAAGCCGAAGAAAGGCGAGACCTACCGCCTGGAACTCGTCGACGACGCCGGACGGCAAAACAAATTCCCGCCGGAAATCCAGCTTGCCGTCGTACGCAATCAACCGCCGGAATTGAAAATCGCGTTCCCCAGGAAGGATCTGCGCGTCTCGCCGATCGAGGAAGTCGGGCTGGAAGCGACAGCCTGGGACGATTACGGATTGCAAAAATCCGGACTGATTTATAAACTGGCTGAGCAAAAACCTCAGACGGTTGTTTTGGCGAATGAGGTGAATGCGAGGGAACAGACGAAGCTCGTGCATCAGCTTTCGTTCGAGGCTCTCAACGCCGAGCCCGATCAATTGGTTTCGTATTACTTCTTCGCCGACGACTTCGGTCCCGACGGCAAGGTGCGTCGCACATTCAGCGACATGTACTTCGCCGAGGTCCGGCACTTTGAAGAGATCTTCCGGCAAGGACAAGCTCCGCCCGGCGGCCAATCCAAAAAGAAGGCAGCCGGCAAGAATGCGAAGAAGGCCGAGGAACTCGCCAACCTGCAAAAGCAGATCATCAACGCGACTTGGAAGCTGATCCGCCGTGAGACATCGGCCCAGCCCAGTGAAAAGCTCCAACAGGATGCCGAGCTGATCCGCGACTCACAGCAGTCGGCGATCGATCAAGTCAAAAAGCTGGGTGAGAAAATCACCGATGCCAAATCGAAAGCGTATGTCACCGCGATCATCGGACACATGACGCGGGCCTTGGACACATTAAACGACGCAGCCACGAACAATCGGCTCGATCCGTTGCAACCGGCCCTCGCGGCGGAACAGGCTGCTTACCAAGCGCTGCTGAAGTTACGGGCGCGCGAACATCGCGTGATCCAAAGCCAACAATCCAGCAGCAGTAGCAGCAGTTCATCCAGCAGCCAGCGATCTCAACGGCAGTTGCAGCAATTGGAATTGAAGAACGACAAGAACCGCTACGAGTCACAGCGTCAGGCTCAGTCACAACAAAAGCAAGCCGCCAATCGTGAACAACTGCAAGTGTTAAACCGGTTGCGGGAACTCGCGCGGCGGCAGAGCGGCATGAATCAGAAGATCAAGGAATTGGAAAACTCGCTGCGTGAGGCGAAGACCGAAAAAGAAAAGGAAGAACTGCGCCGCCGATTGAAACGACTCCGCGAAGAACAAAAACAAATGTTGCGCGACGTCGACGAGCTGCGCAACCGCATGGACAAACAAGAGAACCAGCGTGAAATGGCCGAGTCGCGCAAGCAACTCGACAAGACGCGAGAAAAAATCCTGAAGACGTCTGAAAACCTGAAAAACGGGCAACTCTCGCAGGCTCTGAATTCTGGCACGCGCGCCGAGCGGGAATTGCAGCAATTACGTGACGAGTTCCGGAAGAAGTCAGCCGGACAATTCGACGAAGCCATGCAAGACTTGCGCGACCGTGCTCGCAATTTATCCGACACACAAAAGCAACTCGCCGAGAAGATGTCGAACGAAGACAAGAACCGGGGTGGCTCGCTGCGGCGCACGAACGATCGCGAAGAAGTCGCGAAAGGACTGCAACAGCAAAAGGAAGATCTGAAAAACGTCATGGACGACATGAAACAGATCATCCACAAGGCCGAGAATTCCGAGCCGTTGCTATCGAAGCAGTTGTACGACACCGTGCGAAAGTCGCGGAAGTTCAAGACCGACGATGCCTTGGAAGTCGCGTCGCAATTGTTGAAGCGAGGATTTGTTCCGCAGGCCACGGAAGCGGAAAAGCAGGCAAGCAAAGGCATCGAAACCGTCCGACGCGGAATCGAGAAAGCCGCCGAATCGGTTTTGGGCAACGAATTGGACGCTCTGAAACGGGCTCGGCAGGACCTCGAACAGATTGCCAAAGCCGTGCAGGACGAAGTGGCCCAGGCGGATCCCGACGTGCTGAAGTCATCCAAACCCGCAAAGCCGTCGGCTGACGCCGATCCCAAAGGAGAATCGCAACGTCGGAATGCCAAAACGAGCAAGAACGATGCGCGGCCAGGTTCGAAGAAGAACAAAGATTCGCAATCGAAGTCGCCCGGCAAACAGCAACAGTCGAATGCATCCCAGTCAGGGAAACCGTCCAATTCACAGGGCAAACCGGGCGATCAGAAATCTCAACAGTCGCAATCGAATAAGCCCAGTGAAGGTAAGTCTGGCCAAAGTGGCAAGCAATCGTCGCAGACTGGCAAACCGAGTGACAATCAATCGAAATCGCGGAACCCCAGTCAGTCGAAATCACGGAATGGTAAGGGGCAAGGCAAGAGCCGCAGTCGGCCCGGATCGCGGCTGACTCAGTCGTTTACCGAGCGAGGTGGTTTCCAATCGGGTCCCGGCGGACCACTGACAGGCCGCGATTTCCAAGACTGGTCTGACCAACTGCGCGACGTCGAGGAGATGGTCGAGTTGCCGAAGTTCCGTGAAGAGGTGGCGCGTATCCGCGATCGCGCGCGTTCCATGCGGATCGAATTCAAACGGCACTCGAAGACTCCGCAATGGTCGCTGGTCAAGAGCCAGATTTTGGAACCGTTGGTGGAATTGCAAAATCGTCTGGCCGAGGAAATCGCGAAACGTGACTCGGACGACGCGATCGTGCCGATCGACCGCGATCCCGTACCCGACAAATTTGCCGAACAGGTGCGAAAGTATTACGAACGGCTTGGAACTGGGAAATAGCATGAGATGTCAATTGTGTTAAAGGGCGGTCTAGGAATCATTGTCGCCTTTCGCTCCGCGAAAGTAGCGCCACTTTCGCGGAGCGAAAGGCGACTATTAGGTACGTCCCGGAGGACTGTATAGTGAGCTTGCTTGCGGGAATTCTGATTGGCGAACCATTGTGGTTGCTGGCGACGCTGGGAATCGTCGTTGTCACCGGCGCTTTGCTGTGGTGGTCTTACCGATTGATGCGTTCGGCCGATCGTCCGACACGCAGTTTGGCGGTGTTTCTGAAAGTCGCCGGGATTGGAATTTTGGCGATCTGCCTGGCCGAACCGTTGTGGAGCGGTGTGCGGGCCAAACCGGGAGCCAACCTATTCGTCGTGCTGGCCGACAACAGCAAGAGC
>CAUZVF010000898.1:0-3373 GCA_963582955.1 Planctomycetota bacterium | reverse complement strand
AATTCGCTTCATTGCATCTCTGACAGCGTCGGAACGCCAACCTGATTCGTGCGTTCGAACCAATCGGTTTCCTTGTCGTGTGATGAAGAACTGCTCTGCATCGGCGGAATTGATTGGGTCCGGTCGATGCTGAAATGATCCTTGCAATGCTTCAACGGTTTCGGGCCAAAGTAGCGTTCGCCGTTCGATTGTTGTCTTCATCCGAGGTAGGTTAATTACACCGACATTCAAATCGACGGATTGAATCGTTAAGTCAGAAAGGTCTTTCTGAATGAAAGCACCGTTTATTCCCAGCAGAATCCAAGCCCGTATGTGTCTACTGGCGATTCCCAACATCGAACGTATTTCGGCAGATTCAAACATCTTGGGTGGCTGTTCTTGTCGATGGCGTCGAAGTGCTTCCTTTTTGGGTTTCTTAAACTCCGCACCGAAACGCGGTGAACCGATCAATTCTTGCTCGTGTCCCCATCGAAACACCATTCGAACTTGCGTGATTTCGCGACTTGAACGGACGGGACCGTACCGCGACGTAATGACGCCACGAAGTTTCGAAAAGTCTTTCGGCGAAATTGTATTCGCGTCACGGCCCTTGCTAAAATTGTTGATCAGCAATTCGCACGTCTTGTGATAGTCAGCCCATGTCGCTTGTGTTAATTCTCTACTTTCAACACGTGCGTTCTTGGCAGTCAGGAAATGATTACATAACGTGGCCAGTGTCGTGCCATTGGGATCGACTGGCGGTGCTTCTCCTGCTTGCAAATAATCACGCTCGTCGAGATACTTTTTTCGTGCGGCATCGGGATCACGCCAGACTCCAAAATAGTGAAGTCGACCGCGAATCTTCTTCGCCCATTGTCCACTGGCATGCGGAAAGAGAGGAAAGTCCTTGTACGGTTTCGATGGTTTCTTGACGGACTTTTTCACGGCTTGCACTTTCGCTACAGAATCCGAAACAGGTGTAGTTACGGGTGTAGTCTATTCGACAAGTCGAGATGAGTGCAAGAAAACTCTATAATATTAGATTGGCCGAGTGGCGGAATTGGCAGACGCACGGGACTTAAAATCCCGGGTCCGTTAAGGGCGTGCGGGTTCGAGTCCCGCCTCGGCTAGTTTGCTCATACGATGTTCCCAGAACTAAAAAACGGGAAATCCGTAATTGTCGATATTCGCCAAATACATCTTGTCCGCCTTGATCGTAAGTGTGCAAAGGTGGTCTGGAAGGAATTGCGATCAAAGCGAAAGCGAAAGAAACGATAGCGTGAAGAAGTAGCAAGGGCAGCGGCCCGTGCGATACCGCCGTGTTCAACGTCGTCGCTTCGTATCCGGGCGAAGATGTCGAAATGTTGGTCACTGAGGTGGAGTCGGCCGAGCTGTAGTCGGCTCAGCCGAAAAGTACAACGCTCTTGGTTCGAATGATCGGATCAGGGGCGTTTTGTGCTCTTCAGCGAATAGGCGACGATCACAATTGCCAAACGACATCAGCCATAATGGATTGCCAGCCAAATCGTCGATTCATCGGGCGTTGTCCATTCGACCCGGTGTCGCTTGTGTGCCGGAATGTTGATGAAGTCGCCCGGTTGCATCTCGACCGTTTCGTCGTCGAAACGAATCCGTCCCGCACCTGTCAACACGACAACCCATTCATGTTGATCTTGGTCATACCAAAAGTCGTCGGGTGAAGCGTGGCCGTGTGAAATAATGCGTTCGATTCGGATCGACTCGCCGGTGAACAACGTCTCGATGATTTCGTCGGGGATATCGGCGGGGATGTTGGAAAAGAGATTGCTCATTCCTTCGCCATCGGGCTTGGTTGTTGCACGACGAGTCCTTTCTCATCGTCCTTAACTGCCAACAACACCTTTCCCGTTCGCTCGTTGCCCGTGCCGCCGCCGCGGCCGATCAGGAATGTGCCGTCTCGGTTACCAACAATTCCCAGACCGCAATCGAAGTCAAACTTGCCCACCATTTTGAATGACTCGTCGGTCTTGAGCATCTTCTTGCCATAGCAGCCAAACCACCAATGGCCGTCCGCAAACGCGGCTGTCTGAATGCCGAGGTGTGTGTGGCCGCTCTTGATGATATGTTTATTGACAAATTTGAACTCCGGGTCGTATTCGTAGACGTAGTTCTCTTTCACGCTTTCCGGCAAGCCGCTGACCACCATGAACTTCTTGTCGTGGTAGGCAATCCCACCAGCGCCATGGAAGACTTCCGGCGCCTTGTGCTTGGCGACGAATGCCAGGTCACTGGCATCGTACACATACACCCATGAGTCTGCTTTTCCTTGGGGATCGTTGAACCGCCCAAGATTGACTGCCACGTACAGCTTCTCATCGTGATGGCATAAGTCGCCATGGTGATTCGCCACGGAAACTTTTTTGAGAACCTTGCCCATTGGATCGGTTTTCACCAGTGCAGTCGTGAAACTCCAATAAACGGCATCATTCTCGTTCGTGCAGACGCCTTGCAAGTGATGACGATAGGTGCCCTCGCAATCGATGCTGCCAAATGGCGATCGCGGCAGAATGTGCTGGCTCTTCTCGACAAACAATTCTAGCCAACTCAGCACAATCGCATCACGAATCGTCTTCGGAGGGCGGTACTCGTCGGGCGTCTTGCCCCAATAGAACCCAATCCACCCTGTCGTATATTCTTTCGAGTCGTCGATAAACGGCGCAAGCTGCTTCGCGGAACATTTCAGAGGAAAAATCTCCTCGATCACGACCGGTTTGCCGACCGCCGCGAAGCCCTTGAGCGTCTGAATCGCCTCATCGACCTTGCCTGTCTTCGGGTAGATGTGCATGGCGATAAAGTCGAGGTCGTCGGTCACCTTTTCGGGGATGAAACCGGAAGTCAGGCCGGGACGATTCAGGCTCCACGGTACAAGCCCCACCGTGACCAGATGGCGGCGGTCGTGCTTGCGAATCGCAGCGACAAGATGGCTGATCCATTGCCTGGCAATTTCGTGCCGGGGCCGGCCCGCTGCTGACAACGTGATGAATTGGACGAAGTGCTTGCCGCCAAATGCGCCACCCAGCCAGTCATCACGTTTTTTGTTACCCGGCACAACCGGCTCGTTCATCAAGTCATAACAAAAGATGGCCGGGCTGTTCGCACATCGGGCAGCCACGGCTTCCCAAAATTGGGCCTGAGCATTCCACCGGCCTGCTTCACTCAGTTTGTCGTACCAGGGCGGTACGTCTTTCTTGTGGTAGCAGCCAAGACCGGTCAGATCGAGATACAGCCTCGTCTGTTCCGCCAATTTCACGAGCCGCCCTAGCTGATCCAATGAGTGATTGTTCGGCTTGTCCGCAGCCTTCATGAACGTGCCAAATTGCAAATGGATGCGGACGACGTTCGCGACAAGCTGCTT
>CAUZVF010000897.1:0-3377 GCA_963582955.1 Planctomycetota bacterium | reverse complement strand
GAGGATGTCGGCCAACGTGCGTCCCTCGAATGGTGGTCGCCCGATTAGTAGAGTGTAAAGGACTGCGCCGATTCCATAGACATCAGTAACAGGACTGACTGGTCCCCAATGTCGCGTTACTTGTTCGGGAGCCATGAATGGCGCCGTACCTTCCATGCAGGCGTCCGTCCGCGTGTCTTCGACAACCATCCGCGCCAAACCAAAGTCGGTGACGTGGATAAGGTCGTCTTGATCGAGCAATAGATTTGCTGGCTTCAAGTCGCAGTGGATGATCCCTCGCTCGTGCGCGTGGCCGATTGCTTCGCACGTTTGGCATGTCCAGGCGACGGCGTCGGTAATCGGCACGGGGCTCGATTGCCGAATGACGTCCGCCAAATTCCGACCGTCAATCAACTCCATCGCGATGAAGTAGCCGCCACCAGGAGTTCGTCCCAAGCCATGAATTCCCACGATCGCGGGATGGTTCAGCCGCGCGACTGTTCGAGCTTCCTGGATAAAACGTCGAATGACCGAGTCATGTTGCAAGAATGACTTTCGCAAATACTTGACGGCGACCGGCCGATCGAGACTGCGTTGCCAAGCGCGGTAGACCTTCCCCATCTGTCCCGCGCCCACCAGTTTTTGCAACAGAAAGTCTTGGTAAGCGAGCGGCGCTTCGGGATCAGGCTTGGTCGAAATAGGTTGTGATGCGGCGCTATCCGCGGGCAAATGCTGTGTGAGATCGTCAGACTCATTGCGTATCTCTTCATCGACGTGAACCAGCGCGGCTTTGATTTCGCGGCGGCGACCTGGAAACCTCTCCAAGAAACTGTCGTGACTCGCAGCGTCGCCCTCGCCCCAAAGTTGCCGAGCACGGTATTCCTCGGTGATTAACTCCAGCGGCAAGTCATTCAGCGATCCCAATTCAGGAAACCGGACGATGTAATCTTCGAGATACAGGACGTCGTGTCGCTTTGCGGCCTCTCGCCAACGAAACTCAAGATCGACGCTGACGAATTCCACCAATAGCTCGATGTTGGCTTGTTGGCTCTGAAACGCATCTTGCGGCAGAAAATCGGTGATCGCCGGCGCGGTTCCGCCGTGCCACGCTTGCTCGAATGCACGAATCCGGGATTCGAATTCGCCAGAGTCAAACATTGCCAGGTTGCTCCATTCGTGCGGCTATTAACTCGCGAATCCGAGCCAAGCTGCGACGGACCGTTCGTTCGGAGCTCTCGGTCTCGGCAGCGATTTCGGCGAGTTTGTAATCTTGTAACCTTAACTCCAAGACACGGCGGCCGAAGTCATCCAATTTGGAAAGGATCGTTTGCAACTCGTCCGCCAATGCAACCGCCTCTTCGGGCGCGGGTTCGCGATCGACTGCCGTCAGCCATTGGTCCGAGGGGCTATCCAGTCGCTCCTCCACGTCCACCGACCGCATCTCGGCCGTTTGCCGGCGGACTTGGTGGTACAGCTTGTACATCGTGATCGAAACCAGCAAGCGCCACAGATCTCCGCTGCGCCGCAGCGAGAAGCGTCCTGATCGGGCGCCGACAAAAAAACTTCGCCAAGCAGAAAGCACGACATCTTCCGGATCCGTACGACTTGCAAGTCGCGGAGACAATCTCGTTCGCGCTAACAAAGTGAGCCGGTTGACGTATCGCTCGAAGATCTGCTCGGCCGCCCGCTCGTCGCCGTCGCGGTACCGCGCCAACAAGTCCGCCGATGTCCAATGATCGTCTTTCATCCGATGTAATCCGCGTGGCGTGTGTTGTGCTTCGACGGAGCAAAGTGGGACCGTCAAGAACACCGTCGAATCAATCTTAACGAAAATCTCTAATTTAGACCGGGATTCGTGGCCGGTGTTCGGTTGCCAGCGGCATGTACCACGGGAAAAGAATCATCAGCAATCCTAACCGGAGGAAAAGACATGACACTTGTCGTGACCGAACCCTGCTTTGGCTGCAAATACACTGACTGTGTCGTCGTTTGCCCAGTCGATTGTTTTTACGAAGGCGAGCAGATGCTGTATATTGCTCCAACCGAGTGTGTCGACTGCTATGCGTGCATTCCCGAATGCCCGGTCGAAGCGATCTACCACGAAGACGAAGTGCCCGATCGTTGGCAGGACTACATTGCACTCAACGCCGAGATGGCAACGAAGTGTCCCTCAATCACCGAAAAGAAGCACCCGCTTGCGGGTTAGCCGTAGATTCGAGCGCCACTTTCGCGGAGCGAAAGGCGACAAAACTGCCTCCAGCCGTCAGCGGCTATTTCTCGTTACTGGCGAACGTGGCGCGGGCGAGTGCGACAGCTCCTTCTACTGGCTCATTCACCGTTCTGACATGTGAGAATTGTAGAGGTTCCCGTTGCAACGTCGCGAGCATTCGTTCTTGCAACATTGGTGAGTTGCAGAGTACTCCGCCGGTCATGGCAAGCGGGATGGCTTCGGCCTCGAATCCCAGTTTCTCAGCAACCGAGGCGACAAGATCTGCCAATTCGTTCGCCGCTTGGTCGACGAGTGCGACAGCGACGAGATCGGATGATTCCGCGGCCGCGAACACGGTGTCCGCGAGAGACGCGACCTCGGCACGATTTTCCGTGAGATACTGATCCGTGTAGGGAATCAATTGCTCGGCAGATTTCAGATTGAAGCGTGCGAGCAGACGATCCAGTAATTCAGTCTGTGGGCCGCGGCCATCGCCAGCGCGGGCGGCCGCACGAAGTGCGTTGATCGCGATCGCGTATCCGCTGCCTTCGTCACCCAGCAGATATCCCCAACCGCCGGCACGCGCCGTTCGGCCCTCCTGATTGCGGCCGAAGCAAAACGAACCCGTGCCGCACACCAACGCAACGCCGCAACCGTCGAGTGTCCCGGCGGCGAGTACCGCGTCGGCATCGTTGACGACCGTCACCAATTTGGCAAGCTGCTTTTCCGTCGCCCAATTTGCAAATGTCGCGCGGTCGTTTGGCCGACCGGTACCGGCCACGGCAAGACACAACGCCGCGACCGTGCCGCGCTCCAAATTCGCATCGGAAAACGCCGCCGACAGCGCTGAATCAATACTGCGAAACGCCTTGTCAAAGCCGACAGATTGCGGATTCGACGGACCGGAATGTCCGCGTCCGAGGACTCGCGCGTCAATAGGATCAATTGTCGCGAGCCATGCCACCGTTTTCGTTCCGCCACCGTCGACACCCACGACAACATTCGAGTGCTGTTTAGCCGGTACGTCACTGCCGGTCCCCGCTCGCGGAGCGGGCTGGCCACTTTCCAGTGCACAGCGCAAGTGACCGTCAAACCTGTCAAGTAGTCGCCGTGAATCCTTGGGGGAAAGAGAACGCATTTGAGCAACGATTGCCGTTTTCACTTCTCCGCCGCAACGGTCAAGCATCGC
>CAUZVF010000896.1:0-3386 GCA_963582955.1 Planctomycetota bacterium | reverse complement strand
GCTATTGCTAGATATCCTACCAGGAACGCGGTGAACTGGTGAACTGCGTCAAGCCAACAGTTTTTTCACCACGTTTCCGGCAACGTCGGTGAGTCGGAAATCGCGGCCTTGGAAACGATAAGTCAGTCGTTCGTGATCCAGGCCCAACAGATGCATCACGGTCGCCTGAAAATCGTGAACGTGGACCTTGTCTTTGACGGCATAATAACCCAATTCGTCGGATTCCCCAATCATCTGGCCGCCTTTGATACCGCCGCCAGCCAGCCACAGTGCATAGGATTCGATGTGGTGGTCGCGACCGAGTGTGTCCCGTGGTTCACCCTGCGGAGTGCGTCCGAATTCGCCGCTCCAAATGACGAGCGTTTCGTCCAGAAGCCCACGTTGTTTCAGGTCCTTGACGAGTGCCGCTGACGGCTGGTCGACTTCGCCGCACCGGTCGTCCAACGGCTTGCCCAAATTGGTTCCCGGATTGCCGTGATGGTCCCAATCGGTGTGATAGAGTTGCACGAACCGCGAGCCCTGCTCGATCAATCGCCGGGCCAGCAGGCAATTCCGTGCGAACGACGGCTTCGCCGGATCAACACCATACATGTCAAGCGTATGCTTCGATTCGCCCGACAAGTCCATCAATTCCGGAGCACTCGATTGCATGCGATAGGCCATTTCGTAAGTCGCGATCCGAGTCGCGATTTCGGGGTCGCCAACCTGTTGCAGCCGGGCCCGGTTCAGATCGTTCACGGCATCGAAAAACTCGCCCTGTTGGCGGCCGCTGATTCCCTTGGGATTCGAGAGGTTCAGAATCGGATCGGCTGCGTTCAAAAAAGGAACGCCCTGATAAGTGCTCGGCAGAAACCCGCTGCCCCACAGCGGAGTACCGCCGCGCGGACCACGCGGACCTGAATGCAACACAACGAACCCCGGTAAGTCCTGCGATTCGCTGCCGATGCCGTAAGTGACCCATGCCCCCATGCTGGGCCGCCCAAACCTCTGAAATCCCGTGTTCATGAACAACTTGGCGGGACCGTGGTTGAACACATCGGTTTTCATTGTGCGAATGATGGCGACGTCGTCCGCAATGCCACCCAGGTTTGGCAACAGCTCGGAAAACTCGATGCCGCTTTCGCCCCATTTTCGAAACTTCCGACGCGTACCCAGTAGCTTGGCGTCTTTCTTCAGGAACGCGAATCGCTTGTTCGCGACGTACGATTCCGGGATCACCTGTCCGTCCATCTCTTGCAGCTTCGGCTTGTAATCGAATAACTCTAATTGGCTGGGACCGCCCGCCATGAACAAATAAATGACTCGTTTGGCTTTGCCGGAAAAGTGTCCGCCCCGCGGAGACAGCGGGTTGGTCGCCTGCGCCGGCCGTTTCAAAGAACTCGCCGGCGCGGCCGACAATTGGTCACTCAACAACGAAGCCAACCCCAGCGAACCGATGCCGAAACCGGCGTTGGCGAAAAAGTGACGGCGAGTGACCTCACGCACGTGCAGCATGTTTGTTCTGAACGGGTCCATTGAATCAATTCCTCGTAATGAATTCATCAAGGTTTATCAGGACACGAGCAACGGCCGTCCACGCAGCTCCGTCACTGACGGTGATGTCCTTGGAATAGGCGATGCCGCGCGACGGAGCGACCGATTTCGCTTGTTTCGGAAACTCTTGAAAAACTTTCCGTTGGCGTTCCAGGAATTCCGTCAGCCGTTTCATCTCGAATTCCGAAGGATCGCGCGACAAACACGTGCGAAACGCAAAACGCATGCGACCTTCGTCATAGGCTTCTTCCGAACCGAGCGTCCGGACGACCAACCCCTGAGCGATCTCGAAAAACGCCCGGTCGTTCGCCAGAGTCAGCGCTTGCAGCGGAGTGTTCGAACGTGAACGCCGCGTACAAGTCGTGTTGGCGTCCGGAGCGTCAAACGTTGGCAGCAGCGGATACGGAGCCGTCCGCCAGATATACGTGTACATTCCACGGCGATAGCGGTCCTCGCCTTTGTCTTCGGGCCACGCTTTTTTCTGCTGAGTCAAAATGTAGATGCCTTCCGGTTGCGGCGGATAAACTCCCGGACCGCCCATTTTGTCCGACAGCAGTCCGCTAACGGATAGGCAGGTGTCGCGAATCGCCTCGGCTTCCAACCGCAGGCGCGACTGCCGCGCCAGCAACTTGTTACGTGGATCACGTTGCAATAATTCCGGCGACATGTGCGATGACTGGCGATAGGCCGCCGATGTCACAATCAGCCGGTGCATTGATTTGGTGCCCCATTGCAAGCGTACGAATTCGCTCGCCAACCAGTCGAGCAATTCGGGATGCTCGGGCGCAATGCCCTGCGTCCCGAAATCGTTTTCGGTTTCAACGATTCCAATCCCAAAGAACCGTTGCCAAAACCGATTCACCGTGACGCGCGCTGTTAAAGGATTTGCGGGATCGACCAGCCAGCGGGCGAAATCCAACCGGTTCGGCGATTTGATATCCGGCGGAAGAGGCGACAAGACTTCGGGAACACCCGGCTGCACGACGGCCCCGCGCCGCAAAAAATCGCCGCGAATCTGGATGAACGACGTTCGCGGCTTCTCCATTGCACGCAGCACCATCGTCGTTGGGATCTGCCGATTCAAATCATCCAGTCGTTTCTTCAGCCCATCTAATTTCGTGGCCAACGGAGTACGACGCGGATCGGTCTGTTTGAACGCCTCTTCCAGTTGCTGCTGTTGCTGCTTCGATCGTTTGTCCGCGGCGGTGGTCGCAAGTTTTTGGATGCTGGCCGGAACGGTCAATGTTTCGGGAGCTTCGCCACTGACCGAGATGCGAACACACCCCATCAGGTAATTCGCCACGGAATGATTGTGATGCAGTTTCACCGTCAGCCGCGATCCGCTTTCGCCGTGAATCGTCTTTTTGGGCACCAAGATTGCCTCACGGTCAACGTTGGTTTTGCCGCCTTTCACGGTGACGGCCCAGCCTGTGTCCTGCTTCCCGTCGATCGCACTCGCAATGGGATATCCGTCTTGCGAATAGTCGGCCACGGCTTTTGCGATGGCCACTAGCTGTGCCTTCACGTCTTGCCCGCCGGAAAGCGGTTCGGCCAACAATTCCAGTTCGCTCAACACAAAATTTCCGTTGCCGGCGCGGCCCGGTCCGTTCATCGGCAGACTGGGATGAGTCAGCGCCTCGAGCCGCACGGCGGTGATGTTCGGCATCGGTGTTTCAAGAATGATCGTGTACGTGTCGTTGGCCGGAACGCTGAAGTCAACGAGCAGAGATTTGTTGGACAGCTTCGTCAGCTTGGCCCCTTTGTCGGTCGTCCATTTGACGGGATCGAGAACCGTCCACGAACCGCCGGACTGGCTCGCCAGCTTCTTCTCCCAGGCCGGCAGACCTTTTAAC
>CAUZVF010000895.1:0-3390 GCA_963582955.1 Planctomycetota bacterium | reverse complement strand
TTGCATGCCACGCGAGCGTCGGTTGAAGAGGGTATTTTGGCGGGTGGCGGCGTCGCCTTGCTTCGTGCGATCGAGGTGGTCGAGCAAGTGAAAGCCCGTGGCGACGAAAAAATCGGTGTCCGGATCGTTGCCCGTGCCTTGGAATCGCCGATCCGTCAAATCGCCGAGAACTGTGGCGTTGATGGTTCCGTCATCGCGGATGAAGTCAAGGGGCTCAAGAAGAACACCGGATACGACGCGAACTCCGGCGAGTACGTCGACATGTTCGAACGCGGCATCATTGATCCCGCGAAGGTCGTCACGAGTGCTCTGTCGAATGCAGCGTCAATCGCGGGATTGATGTTGACCACCGAAGTCTTGGTGACGCGAACCGATGATTTGGAAGGCGGCGCCAAGTCCAAAGTCGAGGGCAGCGTCCGCTAATCTTGCGACCAATGATTGACTTGCTTGATGAGTCAAACGGGCCACCCACATGCGGTGGCCCGCTTCGTATCTTCGTCTAGTACAATTCCGAACGATAAATTATCGTCCTTTGTTGCTCGCCCGTTATGGCGCGCTGATTCGCAATCACGATCACTATGGTATCGATGGCCTCGAAACGCGACTTTTACGAAGTGTTGGGTGTCTCGCAAGACGCGAGCCCCGACGTCGTTAAGAAAGCTTACAAAAAGCTTGCGCTGGCCAATCACCCCGACCGCAATCCCGGTGACGACGAGGCAACCACGCGTTTCAAAGAAGCGGCGGAAGCGTACGAAGTGATCAGCAATCCCGACAAGCGGTCGCGTTACGACCGGTTCGGGCACGAAGGAGTTTCCGGCGCGAACGGCCGTGGCGGATTCCAAGATGTCGGGGACATCTTCGATCTGTTCGGCGACCTCTTTGAAGGATTCGGATTTGGCGGAGCACGTTCCGGGCGGCGCCGCGGGCGAGGCCAAGAAGGCGCTAGTCTGCAAACGGCGTTGACGATCGATCTGCTCGAAGCCGCAAAAGGCTGTAGCCGATCCATCAACATTCAACGCAATGAACTTTGTCGCGCATGTAGCGGATCCGGAGCGAAACCCGGTTCCACGCCGGATCGCTGCGATTACTGCGGCGGTCATGGACAAGTCGTGCAGTCGCAAGGATTCTTTCGACTGCAAACCACTTGTCCCTCGTGTCGCGGAGCTGGCACGGTGATCCGTGACAAGTGTGGGGATTGCCGTGGTTCTGGGCGACAGCCGGAATCCGTTGAATTGGACGTCGCTGTCCGGGCTGGTGTTGATAATGGAACACGGCTACGCGTAACGGGCCAAGGTGAACCCGGTGCTAACGGTGGACCTCGTGGTGATTTGTATGTCGACATCCATGTCAACGAACATCCATTATTCACGCGCGAGGGTCAGCACCTGATCTGCCGGGTCCCCGTGACATATACTCAGGCAGCGCTGGGCACCGAACTCGATATTCCCGTGCTTGAAGGCCGGTACACACAAACAATTCCGCCGGGAACGCAACCGGGACAAGTCTTTCGCATACGTGGCGGAGGTATGCCCGATTTACGCACTGGACGGCCCGGTGACTTGCTGATCGAAGTCCAAGTTCAAGTTCCCAAGGCGCTGGGTGAAGAACACGAAACATTGCTGCGTCAGCTCGCCGATTTGGAACAGGCGGATGTTAGCGAGCACCATAAATCTTTCCTGGATCGGCTGAAAGAATGGTTCACGACGCCCGATGGTGACGAATAGACGCGAAAACTCTTCAACAAGCCCCGTTAAACAAAAGAATAAGAGTTTCGCACTTCCTAAGCTTCGCCGAGTCTTAACAAACGCGTGGCAAACATGAACACCGACGACACGAAAAGCCAAACGGAAGTTGACGAGAAGCCGGACACAGCCGCGTCAGCGGATGTTGAAACCGACGAAGCTCAAACATCCACGGATGATACTTCCGCGGATAACTCCACGGATACGCGGGAAACAGAATTGACGCTCGAAGAACGACTGGCCGCGGCGGTCCAAGATCGAAACACGAATCTCGATCAGTTCATGCGTGCGCAAGCCGAACTCGAGAATTTCCGCAAGCGCAGCCAAAAGGAAGCCGAACAGAACCGTCTGTACTATGTCGTCTCGTTGATTCGCGATTTGCTGCCGGGGCTCGACAATCTTCAACGAGCCATTGAAGCGGCCGGCCAAACCGGCAATGTCGATGAATTGGTTCAAGGAGTTCAAATGGTGGCAAAGCAGTTCGAAAACGTACTCGGACAGCACAAAGTCGTGCCGATCGAAGCGGTCGGCCTGCCATTCGACCCAAACCTGCACGAAGCGATTCAACAGATCCCCTCGGCCGACCACGAGCCAATGACGGTTATCCAAGAAATTGAACGAGGCTACAAATTGGAAGAACGCGTAATTCGCCCGGCAAAAGTCATCGTGTCGTGTGCGCCTCCCGCGGAATCTACAAGCGAGCCTGATTAAACTTCCCCTAAACGTGTCTTGAAATTTGTCTTACAGGCTTCGGATGCCGGTTGGCAAGTTGCCACACGATGGCCTCGAAGAGGCGTCGGGCGAATTTCGAAGCACGTTTTGACCGACCCGGAGTTCAGCCATGCCAACATACGATTACATCTGCAAAAGCTGTGATCACAACTGGGAAGTCTTCCAGTCGATGAAATCGAAACCGAAGCGAAAGTGTCCAAGTTGTGGCCGGCTGAGGGCCAAACGTGTTATCGGTTCGGGTGCCGGCATCATCTTCAAGGGTTCGGGGTTCTATCAAACCGATTACCGCAGCAGTGCTTACAAGAAAGCGGCTGAAGCTGACAAACCTGCGAAGAGCGATTCGTCAGATAAATCGGGCTCGGCTTCCTCCAGTTCGAAAACGGACACCGGCAGCGCGAAATCCGACTCCAAACCGAGTACTTCGTCAAACTCGGAATGATTATTTTCCCGTGACAGGATGACAAGCCGTCTTGAACGGATTCGATCCTGCCAACCGCCCCCACGATAAATTCACGGAATCGAAATGATCCGTCCTCAGACTTGCCCCATCTGTGAACGCGAACTCACCATGAATGGGGAAAACAGCCCCAAGACGTTTCCGTTTTGCAGCAAACGATGCCAACAGGTGGATCTTTATCGCTGGAGCGAAGGGAAGTATTCGATCGCCGAGCCATGCGATCCCAACATTGAAGGTGACGAGTCGCAACAATTACCCTCCTGAAGTGCGCGGCCTCGGCGTATTAGAAACAGGTCGGCGGCCGCACCCAAAATTCAGAGGGAAGATTCTCGGAAATGAAGTGGCTCAGCAAATTCTACTTGATCTTATGGCCTGTTCTGGCTGTAACATTGGTCGCCATCGGTTGTGGCGAGGACGACGCCGAGCAGACCGCCGAGGATCCCTTTCGGGGCTTGGAAA
>CAUZVF010000894.1:0-3391 GCA_963582955.1 Planctomycetota bacterium | reverse complement strand
CCGAATCGCACGCGGCCAGTTTTGCATTGCTGGTCTACGTGTCGGCCTGGCTGAAGCGTTATTACCCGGCCGAGTTCACGGCGGCGCTGTTGAACAGCCAGCCGATGGGTTTCTACGCACCAGCTCAGTTGGTCGCTGACGCGCGGAAGCACGGAGTTGAAGTGTTGCCGGTTGATGTGAATTCCAGCGAGTGGGATTGTGTGTTGGAACGGGAGACGGGGAGACAAGGAGATGGGGAGACAAGGAGATGGGGAGATCGGGAAATTGGGAGTTGCGGTTTCGCCCCATCTCCTCGTCTCCCTGTCTCCCTATCTTCATTGCGTCTTGGTTTTCGTTCGATCAGTGGGCTGTCGCGGACTCATGCGGATGTGATTGTCGAACGGCGGGGCATGGGGATATTTGAATCGTTCGACGATTTTGTGCGGCGGACAAGGCTGAGCAAACCGGTGTTGACGAAGTTGTCGAAAGCCGACGCGTTTCGGTCGTTGGGCGTGAATCGCCGTACGGCTTTGTGGCACTCGTTGAAGGAACAGAAGACGCTGCCGCTGTTCGAAAGTAGCCGTGATGCCGACGCAGATGAACAATTGGTTGAACTCCCGCCGATGTCGGCTCAGCAAGAAGTCGTGGCCGACTATCAATCGGTGGGATTGTCGTTGCGGGATCATCCGGTGAAGTTTATCCGCCGGACGTTGGAACGCATGCAAGCCGTCTCGGCATCGCAACTCAGTGTGCTCGAACCGGGCCGCCGATACAAAGTTGGCGGGCTTGTGCTGCTGCGCCAACGTCCCAGCACGGCCAGCGGCATTACGTTTGTGACCTTGGAAGACGAAACGGGAATCGCCAACTTGATCATTCGCCCGGAGATCTGGGAACGCTACCACACCATCGCCCGCCGCTCGCAAGCGATACTGGCTCACGGACATCTGCAACGGCAGCACGAAGTGATCCACTTGCTGGTGTTCCGGCTGGAAGATTTGTCGGGGTTGTTGAGCGACGTCAATTCCAAGTCTCGCGACTTTCGGTAGTCGCCTCTGCACTTTGAGGTGAGGCAACGTGTTGGGGCACGGCTTCCGTATACAATCGTATGCTTCGCCGCAAGCGGGCACCGACCGAAGGTTAGCCACACGCGAGATCTGTTCGGCGAACTGAACCGAAGCCAAAAACCGTCGGACGAAGACGAATAGCGTCTTCTTCAGATCCAAGACGCCAATCCAACCGCAATTGCAGTCATGGCGCGAAGGGATCATCGGATCCGTTCGAATCACTCTTTTGGAGTTCGGCGAGCCTGCGTTTGCGCAACCGAATGGCTACGCGTTCAATTTCTGCGAGGCGAACATCTCTTTCTGAAGCGATTTCCTCAATGATCACCTCGAATGAGTCGGGAAACTCGGTCTCCAATCTAAGATAGTATTCGAGTGAACGTTCTCGTACTTCAGGAATATCCGATATCAGCCACGCGATGAAGAGTAGATTCCCTTCATGCGTTTCGATCGCGAACTCAAGTTCGGGTAACGCCAGGCTTGGATCTGGCGAAGTTAATTTGTCGAGGTTGGCGCGATACGGGATACTGATTTCCTCATCGCTTCCACAGCCAAGCACACTTGCGCACATCGTGAGACTTGCTAACAACCGGTTCATTCTCATCGTCCACTAAAAGTTTTTCGAATCAGCAATTCCAAACGAACGGCCCGTCGAGTTTCGGTGACAATCACACATCGTCAAAACCAGATCCGAATTCCGCCGACGATTCCATCGATGTCGACGCTGCCGACTCGGAAGTAGTCGTAGCCGGTGAAGAATTCGTAGCGGTCCAGCAGAAGTCCGACGGTGGTGCGGCTGTGGAAGAGGGATGCGCGGCCGAGCGTGCCCCAGTCGATCGTTGTTGACAACACCCACGGTTTTGCGGGAAAGACATCGACGCCGTAGGTGAAGTTGAATCCGTAATTGGTGTCGATGGAATCGTCGAGCCAATTCAGTCCGATTCCCGTGCGGAATTCAATCTTTTCACTCTGTGCAAAACGCAGGAAGACATTGAAATCACCGGTCGACAGGCTGTCGTGGCCACCATTTGACAGCTTTTGCCGACGGTGGTTCCATTCACTGTCGAATCCAAATCGACTGGCGGTGTCGACCAGCAGATGGCCCCCGATACGGCTCATGCCGTCAAATCCATCGCCGTATTCCGATCGCCATCGTCCCGACCATGATCTCAATGGTTCGACGCTCGGAAAATGAATGACAAGATGGCCATCCCAGTCATCGACATACGGAAATTCAGGGAAATGGGTCTGATATTCATAGTCGTCGTTAAGAACGTAGTGTGGATACCAGAATGGAGCACTGGCGGTAAAAAGCATTGCGCCTCCGAATAACTCACCGAGAATTGGCAGGTCGGCATCGTCATCGTCGCGCAAGGGATCGTTCTTCTTCCTTTGCTCTTCGTCGCTGACATTGCTCTGTGAAGGTTTCTCTCGCGGCGTTCGCACATCTTCACGCAAACGCCGCAGATCATCCGCGTTGGCGACGGAATCACTTTGTAATGCAGCCATCATCACAACGATCAACGCGCACTTCGCAACACGAGCAAACGGAATGGTGAAGTGATACATGAATGAACAAGAAGCGGCGGGGAATCAGTTGTTTCATGCAGATACGAATTGTGAGAGGTGACGGAGAATACGGCAGCACGCGCGTTGCGTCAATCTTCGATTGCTAGACTTGATGCGACAATTGGCATCATGCACAACGGTAGCATGAAGACCGCCGTTTCGTGAGAATGCACATCGAACGATGGCGAGTGTCAGCAACCCTGTTCCAGAAGTCGTTCGACGGCGCGAACTAATTCCGGGTACTGAAACGGTTTTTGCAAGTAAAACGTCTCGGAATCAGACGATTCAGAATCTTCCGTTTGCAAGACCGACCGGATCACGACTCGTGGAATTGACTCGAAGCATTCCAACTCGGGATGTGCCGGTTGAGCATCCGATTCGTGTAGGACGACAACGTTCGGACGAGAATCAGGTTCGAAAAACTTCGCGGTATTCAGATGACGAATTCGCGCGATGCGAGTTCCCTTGGGCTCGAATACGGCCTTCAACACTTCCTCGGTTTCCGAAAGGCCGTCAACCAATACGATTTGATGTCCGCCTGACACGCTGCTTTCCTTACTAATGGGACTCAAGTCGTCGGTAACCAAGTTCCGGAATGATTTTGATTATTCCTCGATCAAGAATCCGAAGCCGTTAGTACCACGGAATCATTGTTCCACGGCAAAATCATTGTTCCACGGCAAGTGACCTAACCCGAATTATTCGTAACCCGAAGCGTAAGCGAGGAATTCAACATGTTTCCTCGCTGACGCTTCGGGTTACGATCAACTCCGATTTTGCGC
>CAUZVF010000893.1:0-3397 GCA_963582955.1 Planctomycetota bacterium | reverse complement strand
TGTCCCAATCGAACCGTCGCCTTCGGCTCGCCGTTAAACGACGCGTTTGGCTTCGAAGACAGCAAGGGTCTGGCGAGCCATTGTCACAGGATCGAAGAGTTTGCGGACGTTCTCGTGCCCTGACTTTGCAAAATCGATACGACGATCAGAATCCAGCATGAGTTGTTCCAGCGATTCCGCAAGCGCCTCGGCGTTGCCCGGTTCAAACAACAGGCCGCCCCCGGTCGCATCGATAAGTTCCGGAAACGATCCGTGGCGCGGCTGAACGACGGGAACTCCGTTCGCGAGTGCTTCCAAAACATAAATTCCTTTTGGCTCTTTGTATTCCGTGGGAACCGAAAGTACGTCAAGCGAACTCAGGAATTTTACTTTGTCTTCGTGAGACGATGGGCTGCCAACGTACTGAAATGCGTCGCCAAGGTCTTTGCTTTGAGTTTGTAAGTCGGCAAAGTATCGCTTGTCTCGCTCGCCTAGATAGCCACCGGCGAGCAACCGCGTGTTTGGGTGCCGCGCGTGCAGAATGCGAAACGCCTCGACCAATTGATGAAGTCCCTTCTCCGGGCACACGCGTGCGAAGTACCCGATTGTAAAGATATCGTTGTTCCGATCGGTTGGCTCGCCGTTGTGTCCTTCCAAGTCGATGCCAAGTGGAATGTGATGGAACTTTTCACGCGGCAGACCGAGATATTCTCTCATGAAATCCCGGTAGAAATTGCTATGTACCAGAAAGCCGTCAAACTGGCGGGCTCGTTCGCTGATTGTGTCGAGTGCGCGCTGTCGGTATTGGCCGCCGAGACCTTCCAAGAAAATATCATCACCTTGCAGCACGCAGTATACTTGCCCATTGAATTCTGATTTCAGCCGCTTCAAACAGCCGACCAACAGAGCATTGCTGAAACAAATAACGTTGGGTTTTAATTGACGGCTCAGAAATTCGACCAATTCGTCGACGTCCCGTTGTTGCGGCCCGGATTCTCCGTCGAGCATGGCCAGCGTCATGGCTCCCAAGTGCGATGCGTCGTTGCTGAGCGCGAAGCGCGTGACCATATTGATGAACCACGGGCGATCGATCCAACGAGTTAGCGGCCGAGGAATCTTCCGCCACAACCGCGAGCGGTATTCCATGTAGACATTGATTCCACCGAAGAACACGCGATCGACACTGATGTTCTGCTCGTCAACGCGAATCGGTGTATAAGTCGGAACCAAACTGACTTCGGCTCCTTCGGCTTGCAGTGCTCGCGCCCAAGTGTTGTCGTGCATACACGAACCGCAAAACATTCCAGCACCACCGGCGGTGATGATTGCGATGTGCATGGAATTGGCCGCTCTTCTTGAGTCAACGTGGAACCGGGTTCATCGAGCATCAGTGTCAGGCATCTCACGATGCCGTTCTCGTCAGTGCGTCCGCTTGCCCGTCTCTGTCGCATTAGCGATGATAGCGGCTTCCGAATCCCAACAGTATCGACGTTGTCGAAGTCGCTGCGTCAAAGGTTCTCAGCAACGGTCGATCAATCAATGTCGCCTTTCGCTCCGCGAAAGTGGCGCTACTTTCGCGGAGTGAAAGGCGACAATATTCCTCAAACAATCTTTACTTTGATCAAAACCACATGAGACCAACAAGAATGACAAAAGCAACAATTCGAATCCGCGTTGTGATAATTGCTCTGACAGCGTTGCTGATCCCGGCGGCCATGGGTTCGGCCGACGATTCCGTCAAATTGACTCTCAAGCAGGGAGATCACGTTGTCCTGATCGGCAACACGTTGGCCGAACGAATACAGAACTTCAATCACTTTGAGACACTGTTGCACGCGGCATTCTCGCAACATCAGCTTGTTGTTCGCAACCTGGGATTCTCCGCCGACGAGGTGAGATTTCGGCCGCGGTCGTTGAATTTTGGCGATCCCGATCAGCATCTCTCGATGCAACACGCCGATGTTGTCTTGGCTTTCTTCGGTTTCAACGAGTCATTCGCTGGTGCTGATGGGCTGCCGAAATTCGAAGCCGAACTGGATCAGTTCATCAAGCACACATTGGCTCAAAAATACAATGGCAAGTCAGCGCCGCGGCTGGTGCTGTTTTCTCCGATTGCCCACGAAGACCTTCAGGATCCGAATTTCCCCGACGGAGCGACGACGAATCACAACATCAGCCTGTATACCAAATCGATGAAACTCATCGCCGCGAAACACGGCGTCCCGTTTGTTGACCTGTTTCGACTTTCCAACTCGCTGATGAGCCGGCTGGACAAGAAGCTGACGTTTAACGGAATCCACTTGACGGATTACGGATACCAACAGCTCGCACCCGTCTTGATTCAGGATCTGTTCGGGACGGCTCCGGCATCGTCGCCTAATCTCGAAAAGCTGCATGCCGAAGTGGCCGAGAAGAACTTCTTTTTCTTTCACCGCTATCGGGCCGTCAATGGTTACTACATTTACGGAGGCCGCTCGCAGCGTCCTAACGGAAATCCCCCGTTTACTGACGCCTATGTCCAAGAAAATGAACGCCGCAAACTCGACGACATGGTCGCCATCCGCGATGACCGGATTTGGAAGGTCGCACGCGGAGCGTCAATTTCCGCCAAGATTGACGACAGCAAGACACGTCCTTTGATGAAAGTTCCCACCAACTTCAATCAGCCAATCGTGATCCATCCGCCAGAAGAGGCGATCAAATCCTTCACGGTTGCCAAGGGGTATCAGGTCAACCTGTTTGCCAGCGAAGTCGAGTTTCCCGATCTGAAGAATCCCGTACAACTGACATTCGATGCGCGAGGTCGGCTGTGGGTGGCCATCATGCCCGACTATCCGCATTTTCAACCACCGAACAAACCGAACGACAAACTGCTGGTTTTCGAGGACACTGACGGAGATGGCACAGCCGACAAGCAGACCGTCTTCGCCGACGGGCTGCACGTGCCGACGGGATTTGAGCTCGGCGACGGCGGAGCCTACGTCTCACAACAGCCCAATGTGGTGTTCCTGAAAGACACCGACGGCGACGGCAAGGCCGACGTGCGACGAACGGTCTTGCACGGTTTCGATTCCGGCGACTCGCATCATTCGATCGGAGCATTCAATTGGGGACCGGGCGGTGGAATCTACATGCACGAAGGCACTTTTCATCACACTCAAGTCGAAACGCCTTACGGGCCCGTGCGGAATGCTCACGGCGGCGTCTATCGTTTCGATCCCACGACTCACAAGTTGGAAACCTTCGTGACGTACAATTTCGCCAATCCTTGGGGACACTGCTTCGATCGTTGGGGCCAGAACTTTGTCGCCGACGCATCCGGCGGAGCCAACTATTACGGCACGGCCTTTTCCATGCGTGCCCCGCAATTCACCGGTCAGCCGGACTTTGGACCATTCAAATTCGTGAATCGCAAGAA
>CAUZVF010000892.1:0-3400 GCA_963582955.1 Planctomycetota bacterium | reverse complement strand
ATCGGCGCGGCGGAAACTCCAAAGGTTGGAACCTCAGCCCCGAATTCTTTTAACGCGTCGTGCTCCCATTGCACATCGCCACTTTTCACATCCAAACAATGAATCCGTCCCGTGGCGCCCAGAGTGTAAAGTCGCTTTCCAACGATTAGCGGTGTGGCCCGAGGCCCAGTCGCATAGGACTGGAGCTGACGCCGGTAATGCGTTTCCCACTCGTGCGTCCAAAGTATCTTTCCCGTCTGTTCGTCGAGACAGATGACACGTTCCATCGCTTCCAGGGTTTGAGTTTCCGGTTTGGGGCGGTAGTCGGTGACAAATACCCGGCCCTCGGCAACAACCGGTCCTGAATAGCCGGATCCAATCGGGACCGACCAAGCCGGTTTCAAGCCGCCGGAAGGAAATTTATTGAGAATTCCAGTTTCGTTCCAATTACATTGTCGGTCGTTTCCGGCCCATTGGGTCCAATCGTCCGCGGAGGCGATTCCGGTTGCGAACAATACAATCAAACTCAGAACAGCGGTTTTCGGGCTCATATCTCATCTCAAACAAATTAGGAACGCATTGTGAGACGATCCTATCAATTCGAATCGGATCGGAAAATGGGTCGATCGTTGAAACTTTTGGCAAGGCAAGGCTAGTTCGCATCCGGCACGTCGGAAGAACCGCCCGGCCGCATTTGATACAACACGAGCAATCGCCATCACGTGGAACCTGGATCAAGTGGCGGAGATTCTTATTTTGGTCATCGAAAAACTCCGACACGACATTACAAATCATCGAATCGCATGCCCGTAGTCTCCGTTGTTCTGCCGGTCTACAATGGCGCCCAGACGATAGGCCGCGCCGTACGTTCGATCCTCGATCAGACTCTGCGAGATTTCGAATTAATCGTTCTTGATGACGGATCGACGGACGAGACTATTGCGGTTGTGCGAGAATTGCACGACCCACGTTTAAGGTTGATTCAATGTTCCCATCGGCGTGTCGCCGCAGCGGCGAATACCGCGACCGAGCGTGCGGTTGCACCGTTCATCGCCCGAATGGATGCCGACGATTTCGCCTACCCGCGACGGCTTGAGAGACAACTGCAATTGCTGCATGAACAACATCTCGACGTGGTTGGATGCCAAGTTCGTATCTTAAACGAATCCGGCCACGCTACTCGCTCGATGTGCCGCTACGAGCGCTGGATCAACGAAGAAACGATTGATGGCGAAACAATTTCTGCTCTACGGTTCGTCGAGTTTCCGTTGGTCAATCCGACGATCTTGGCGCGACGGAGCTATTTTGAAATGGGCTTTTGCGACAGCGATCTTCCCGAGGACTACGATCTGATGCTGCGCGCTGTCGCCCGAGGCATGCGGTTTGGCAAAGTTGACGAAGTTCTGTTCGATTGGACGGACCATCCGGGCAGACTGACGCGAACGGATTCCCGCTATACGCCGAAAGCGTTCTCGCGTTGCCGGCAATTGCACTTGCTTGCCGGTCCGCTACTTGACGTGAGCCGTGTCGATCTGTGGGGAGTCGGGCAAACAGGTATGCCATGGCTCCGCTGGTTGCAGGATCACAATATCGCTGTTCGGCGCGGTTACGACATCAACGAGCGCAAGTTGAATGAAATAATCCACGGCGTTCAAATCGTGCATCCCACGGAAATGCCTGCCGCCGATGGCACGCCGCTCATCATCGCCGTTGGAGCCGAGAATGCTCGGAAGTTAATATTGCCGCAGATCCTGTTGCGTGGATATGTATTAGGCGGCGACGCGTGGTTTGTCGCGTAATTGATCACAGCCAAGCGGCGACACCGTCCAAAGTAGCCGGGATAAGGCGCGTCAGTCACATCGTCGTCACATCGTCCGAACGCACGAAACTCTTGGAGGCCACCTTAGTCCTCCGTCATCAGATCGACTAGGCGGCATTGGCGTTGTCGGTCGCACTCGCCCGTTGAATGTTGCGCGCACGGGACTAACGGTCCGGGTGGCTCTGATCTTGTCACGCAGGACACGCCCGCATGAGCAGGTTGGGCCCGTGCTGTTGCACGTTTCGTTCGCGATCGCCGAATGCACTGGGCGATTGAGCGGTGTATCAGTATGACTGCGCGCTGCGAGTGAGTTCCGGCGAGCACCTGGATTAAACTGATAATTGCCTCGGTGTGTCGGACCAGAGCAGGAAACGATCCATTACGTCGGGCTGTAAAGAAGTGTGTCAAGAACTTCCGCTGGCACGGCTTTCCGGCGTTTTGAATAATGAGATGAGTTCTCGGGAATGAGTTCGTCGAGAATCAGCGACCGACCAGTGTGGACCGCGCGTGCAACCGAGAATCGAACGTTTCCTTGGACTCGCTACCACTCGAATCTTGTGCCGGCATTTGGCCAGCTTTTCGCCGACCGAGATTGCGATAAGCGTCAGTCAGCCGCCTGCGCCACGATTCACGCACGCACCGATGTCAGAGAGGGAGCACGATCGCGGTCGAAAACCGCGATTTCCTCGGAAACTGGGTGAAGTATGGGTGGGAAAAGTCGCAAGAACGCCGGTCGCAGGGTTGCAATCAGGGGCGACGCGGGATCAGAATTCTTATCAGTTTACGCAATTTGCAGTCATGTGGGCCCTGGCGACGCTACAGTGGTCTGTTGGGATATAATCGAGAATGTTCTCCAGCGCATACGAACAAGCATCCGTGATTAGGGCTCAGGCATGAGCAGCCCTGGCTCGCCACACCAGCGTATCGACTACGCGGTTGTTCGGCGTTATTTTCAAGCGGCGGGCAGTAATGCCGCGGCCACCGCCAGCTATATGGCCCACGAGCAGAATCTTCCCAAAAACTCTGTTCGTTATCGCCTGCGCAAAGAGATCGAGACGATCGCCGATTGGCTCGAGGCGGTGCCCCGGGCGGGCAGAGTACTCGATCTCGGTTGCGGCGCGGGAACTTGGACCAAGATCTTTGCAGACCGGTACGACAGTGTCGTTGGGATCGAACAAAGCTCATCTATGGTGGCGGCGGCCCGGACGCTCCTGGCTCCCTGTCCCAGCGCGACGATTGTTGAAGGTGATGTACGAGAGGATCTCCCCGCGGGCCCCTTCGATCTGATTTTTCTTGGGGGCCTATGTATGTATCTGAACGACCCCGATGCGGTAGCAATACTTCGTTCGCTCAAAGACCGTCTTGCCTCTGGGGCATCCATCGTTCTCCGCGAGACGACCGTGCCACAAGGACAATTGACCCCTCGGGGCGACTACCAAGCGGTTTATCGAAACGTGAGTCTTTACCAAGACCTGTTTCGGGAAGCGGGTTTCCCAACGTCCGAGTTTCGCCGCAACTACGCATACACAAGCATGGAAGTCGCAGTGGAGTTGGTGGAGACACGGCGAAAATACCTACACTTCCTGCCGGCGCAGTCTCCTT
>CAUZVF010000891.1:0-3405 GCA_963582955.1 Planctomycetota bacterium | reverse complement strand
TGAAACGTGATCCCAACAACCGGTTGCTGGCTCGTGGCGCCCGTTTCCGGCTCTCGGCCGAGCTTGTCCGCGACCAGGCGTTGGCCGCCGCCGGATTGTTGGAAGAGAGATTGGGCGGCCCGTCGGTCAAACCTTATCAGCCCGCCGGTTTGTGGAAAGAGATTGCCACCGACACGAATTACGAGCAGTCGAAAGGCCCCGATCTGTATCGCCGCAGCCTGTACACGTATTGGAAACGCACGGTTGCCCCGCCCAACATGATGAACTTCGACGCCAACGCGCGAGAATCGTGCACGGTGCGAGAAACTCGAACCAACACGCCGTTACAGGCGCTGACGTTGCTGAACGACGTCACCTATGTCGAGGCCGCTCGCGTCTTGGCGGAACGCGTAATGATTTCCGGCCAATCAACAGCCGCTGACCGCATCCGGCTCGCATTTCGAATCGTGACGTGCCGGCAGCCAACGCCGCTCGAGTTGGATGTCTTGACGAGTGGATTCCGTTTCCATCACAAACGATACAACGACGATGAAGCTGCGGCGGCAAGGTTGGTTGAGGTCGGAGATTCCCAGCCCGACAAATCGCTGGATGTCACCGAATTAGCTGCGTACACAGCGACCATTCAATTGATCCTCAACCTCGACGAAACAATTACGAAAGAATAGTCAAATTGGATATTGAAGATGAGCACATTTGAAGAACACAAATTGGGAATCACGCGCCGTCATTTCTTTGGCAAGACAAGCGTCGGCATTGGTACAGCGGCTCTGGCATCGTTGCTGCACGATGAGAGCAATGCCGCTAAACCGAATGAACAACAGTACGGCGGGCTGCCTCAGTTTCCGAACTTTGCGCCGAAAGCCAAGCGCGTCATCTATCTGCTGCAATCGGGTGCTCCGTCGCAGATGGACTTGTTCGACTACAAGCCGAAGTTGAACGACCTGCGGGCGACCGAGTTACCCGATTCGATCCGCAAGGGTCAGCGATTGACCGGCATGACGTCGAAGCAAGACAGCTTTCCGGTCGCTCCCAGCATTTTCAAATTTGCCCGGCATGGCAAGAGCGGTGCGTGGGTCAGCGACCTGTTGCCGAACATCCAGAAGATCGTTGACGATGCCTGCTTCATCAAGTCGATGCACACCGAGGCCATCAACCATGATCCGGCGATTACGTTTTTCCAGACCGGAGCCCAATTGGCCGGCCGGCCCAGCATGGGTTCGTGGCTCTCGTACGGCTTGGGCAGCATGAACCGCGATCTGCCCGCGTTCGTCGCCATGGTTTCGGGCAGTGGTGGTCAGCCGTTGTACGACCGATTGTGGGGCAGTGGTTTTCTGGCGACGAAATTTCAAGGCGTTAAGTTTCGGTCCGTTGGCGATCCGGTACTGTATCTCTCGAATCCGCCGGGGCTTGATGACAAGACTCGCCGTCGGATGCTGGACGATTTGGCTAAGCTTAACGAACTGAAGCTGAAGCAATTTGGCGATCCGGAAATCGCCACGCGGATCGCTCAGTACGAAATGGCCTACCGCATGCAAACGTCAGTGCCCGAGCTGACGGACACGTCTCAGGAACCGAAACACATCTTCGAACTTTACGGCCCCGAATCACAAAAGCCGGGAACGTTCGCGTCCAATTGTCTGCTAGCCCGCCGTTTGGCCGAACGCGGAGTGCGATTTATTCAACTCTTCCACCGCGGCTGGGACCAACACGCGAACCTGCCTCGCGACATCAAGAAGCAAGCCGCCGCCACCGACCAGCCGTCGGCCGCGTTGGTCCAGGACTTGAAACAACGTGGATTGCTGGAAGACACGCTGATCGTCTGGGGCGGCGAATTCGGCCGCACGGTCTATTGCCAAGGATTGCTAACGAAAGACGACTACGGCCGCGACCATCATCCTCGCTGCTTCACAATCTGGCTGACCGGCGGTGGCATCAAACCGGGAATCTCATACGGCCAGACTGACGATTACTGCTACAACATCACGCAAAATCCGGTCCACATCCACGACCTGCACGCAACGATGCTGCATTGTCTGGGAATCGATCACACAAGGCTGACCTTCCAATACCAGGGCCGCCATCATCGTCTGACCGACGTGCACGGGAATGTCATTCGCGACATCTTGGCGTAAGCCGGGATCGCGTCCGAATCGCAATCATGAACAGCCGACGAGCCTTTCTCGTTGCGAAGCTCGCATGGCCTCGTTCCCAAGCTCCGCTTGGGAACGCACTTCACCGAAGCTCTGCTTCGGGCGGACGCCGTTTCGTGGTCAACGCACGAATTGTGCGAAGCAGAACTTCGCTGGCGGCGTTCCCAATCAGAGTTTAGGTATCACGGGAACAGACTGATCGAACATTCTCAATCAGTTAATCCGTTGGCTTCGAATACGAGTGTCCGCTCAAGATTTCACGAATCTCGGCAGCCGAGGCGGCCTTTTCGATGCGGCTCATCAGTTCCGCTTCTTGTTGCTGTAATCCGCGGACGTTATTCAAAACGGGTTTCAATTTGTCGGCGGGAAACTTGCACGCGCCGTTTTCGTCCATGTGGATGATCTCACCAGGAGCCACATCCATGCCGCCGACCGACACGGGAACGTTGACCGCATGCACCGCCTGATCGCCGTGGCCGGGCGTGATCCCGCTAAGCAGATATTGCACTCCCATCGGACGGATTTCGTCGAGATCCCGTGACGGGCCGTTCGAAATAACTCCGAGGCAACCGATTGTCTTCAGTGACGTCGTCATGATGCCGCCGGCCAAACCGACTTTTCCTTGAATCTCGGGCGGGAATTTTTGCTCGATCACCAGAATTGTCGGTTGCGAGCTGGCCTCGACCGCATCAAGGACGTCCATGAATGTCAGGCGATTGAATCCGGGATCAGGCAGACCGAAAACACACGTTACTGCGTAGCCGACAGTCCGGCCGAGTTCTGGATACATGCACTTAATGGATTGGTCGGTATACCAGTTCTCGGGCCACGGGTTGTACAGGCCCAAGCAAAGCGGGTTCTTGGGATAAGTTGCGACGACGTTGGTGATCGATGGAGTGTCAAAGTTTTTCAGTTCTTCGATGATCTCGGTTTCGCTCATGAGAAGTGGTTCCTGGTTGGTGGTGGTGTCATTCTTTGTTGATAAAATCGTCGCGGTTCATCAGCGTGTTGGCGATCATTGTCCACGCTGCCAATTCGACGGCGTCAAGTGTTTCGTCTGGTTTGCTGTCGCCCGTGTTGATCAACTCAGTCGCTGCCTTTGGTGTCTTCTTGAAAATCCCGCGAAACTCGGCCACGGTCGCTTCCAGATCAACTTGCTCGGATTCCGCGATCGGACGGCTGAGAACTCGTGAATACATCCAGGCAACGCGTTCGGTATCGTCTTCTGATTGCTTCAACGCGTTTCTTGCTAGAT
>CAUZVF010000890.1:0-3406 GCA_963582955.1 Planctomycetota bacterium | reverse complement strand
GCGGCATAGGGCCTATTGTCTTCGTGGGTCAACTCTGGTTCCGAACACACAAGCCGGAAGAGAACTAACTTTAGGGACCGCCCGTTATTCCTCGGTCGGTCCGTACCATTTCACGACCGATTCCGTTTCGTCTTTACACTTCGCTTTTCAAATCCCAAACAGCAATACGGCCGTGGCCGACGGTGTAGAGTTTTTCGTAGGACTCGTTCAGCGCGAAGCCGTGGACGTGCATGGGGGCTTTTTCTTGGTGGATCAGTTTGCCCGTTTTTGTCTCGTAGAATGAAACGAAACCGCTGTGATCTCCGCCGGCAGCGATGAACCAGTCGCCGCTGGGGTGGAAGGCCATTTGCTCGACCAGGCCTTTGAACTTGTTGTCTTCGATCTCGTGGATGCGTTTGCCGGCTTTCCAATCGAAGACCTCGATCCGCGACGGGCCGCCCAGGTGGTCGATGTTGCCGATCTTTCCGATGCCTCCGGCGGCCAGCAGTTTGCCGTCGTGAGAAAAGGCCACGCTGCGGATGCCGCCGATGGAATGCCGCCGTTGTTTGGGATCCCACGTGTACATTCCGGGCGCATCGAGTTCCGCCAGCTTCTTGCCACTCTCGGCTTCGCAGACAACGATGTGGCCAATCTTGTCTGCCGTGGCCATCAACTTACCGTCGGCCGAGAAGTTGACGGCGTAGAGCATCGACGGATAATCGTGCGGCGTCAGCGGTTTGTGTTCCTTCAGAGTGTGAACGAGTTTTCCGGATTCGGCCTCCCACACCTTGCAAACCATGTCGTCGGCGACGCTGGCGATCAGTTTTCCGTCTGGGGCGGCGATGACTCGGCGAATCCACTTGTCGTGGGCATCGACTGAGCGAACTTGTTCCCGCTTTTCGGGATTCCACCAGATCAGCCGTCCGTCGTAGCTGCCGCTGACCAGCATTCCGCCGGCCAAGGTCACTCCGGTGACGTAGCTCTGATGCCCGTCACCATTGAAAGCCACGGGTTGTGGTTTTTCAGTTGCCGTATCGATTTCATAGACCTTAAAGTCCGAACTGCCGTAGAACAGACGCTCGGTTTCAGGCACGCGGGCGACGCTGAAGAAAATGCCCTTGAAGCTCAGGTTCTTGCCGACTTTTAGTTTCTTTAGGTCGGTTGCCATGACAAATACCAATTGAGGTTCGGGTATTGCAATAACTAATTCTACTGGCGAGCGGTGGGCGTAAGCCTACTTATCGGGCGAATCAATCAGCGGGCTTACGCCCACCGCTCGCCTGATCCAAAACTTAACTCTTAAGCAAGCACTTCATCCACCGGTTTACAGCCAAAATCAACGATCGGGATCGGCCGTGATCCCAAGGTGTATTCTTTCTCGTGATCGACGCCGAGTGCTTTGAAGATCGTCGCGAACAGGTGTCCGGACGTGATTTCTCCGTCGGCCACTGTTTGTCCGTCTTTATCTGTTTTGCCGTAAACCGAACCGCCTTTGATGCCGCAACCGGTTAGCGAGGTGCTCCAGGCGTTGGCAAAATGGTCTCGGCCAAGGCTGCCGTTGATGTTTGGAGTGCGGCCGAATTCGGCCAGAGTGATAATCAACGTATTTTCCAACAGTCCGCGATCATGCAGGTCATCGATTAGCGTGGACATGGCATGATCGAGATCGGCGCACAGCTCGCGGTGGGTCTCGAAATTCTGTCCGTGGCTATCCCACCACGCCCGGGCCACTTTGACGAAGGGAACTCCGGCTTCGATCAGCCGTCTTGCGATCAGGCACTGCTGACCAAACTGCAATGGACCGTACATGTCGCGTGCTTTTCGCGGCTCTTGTGAGATGTCGAACAGTTTTTCGCTGGCCATGATGCCTCGCACACGTTCGTACGCGTTCAGGTGGCTGCCCAGAGTGTTACTATTGCGGCCGCGGACAAATCGTTTGGCGAGCAATTGGCGGAGTTCTCCGCGTTCTTTGTGATCGATGTCGCTGATCGTTTCGAGGCGGCCGATGTTATCAGGCAGCATTTTCTCGGCGAGGAACATCGGAGCGTATCGTGAACCGAGGAATCCTGATGTTCCCTTGCGGCGTCCCTCGGTCGACGTGTACATCGAAACGTAGTCGGGTACCTTGCTGTCGGCTCGGCCGAGTTCGCGGGCGAGGACGGCGCCCAGATCGGGGTAATGGACGCCCTGCTCTTTCTTGCGCCCCGTTTCCATCAATGACGCTCCACCGCCGTGATCGGCGATGCGCGTGTTGAGCGAGCGAATAATGGCGGTGTGCTTCATGCGCTGAGCCATCTTGGGCAGCAATTCACTGATCTCGACACCGGGAACAGCGGTCTGGATGGGGCGAAACGGTCCGCCGGTGGGACGTCCGGGTTTAGGGTCCCACGTTTCCAATTGACTGGCTCCGCCAGCCAGCCACAACAGGATCACTCGCTTTTGATTCCGTTTGATTTCTTCGGCGAGAACGGGATTCTTCAGGACATCCAACACCGTCATGTCGGCGGCAAATGTCGATGCGGCACCGACGGCGGCTGTTCCCAGGAAACCACGACGGCTGATGCCGTGGTCGGGCGATCCGCAAAAGTTGGTTCGTGCCATTTTGTGTTTCCCTAATAGTTAAATCGCACTTCTGGGCTGGTGATCAAGGCCCACGCCAGTTGTTGGATTCCGGAGACTCGATTCTTGGTTCGTTTTGCCAGAAAACTTTCCAATGCCTGGGTTTCTTTGGCATCCGGAGCGCGTGAAAAGACGATCCAGAACGCTCGCTCGATTAACTTCCGTGGGTCATTGATTTTCTTCAGGTATCCTACCAAACGATCGCCTGAATCTCGCAGGATATCGTTTTGAATTTGCTCGCTGTTGCTGAACAGCAATGCTTCGTCGACGCCGACTTGAAAGTGCTCGCCGGGAATCTCGAACAATCCGGCGAGTCCGGCGGACGCGTTCTCTAAGTCTTTGCGTCGTTTTGACCAGTCTTTCGGTTTTGGATTCAACGGGAACGAAGCCGGTGAGGCACAGGCAACGTTCAGTGACAACGCATATTGTCGCGGCGAGAGGGCTCGCGTCATGGCGACCGCAAAATAATCGTCGTCCGGGACTTCACTGTCGCCGTCCCAACGACTCGATCTCGCGTACGTGTTACTGAGTGCGATGCCGCGCAGAATGCGTTTCATATCAAAGTTGTGAGCGATAAAGTCACGTTCCAACCAATCCAACAGTTCGGGATGGCTGGGATAATTCTCGGAATGCAATTGATCGAGCGGATCGACGATTCCGCGTCCCAACATCCTGGCCCACAGGCGGTTGACAATGTTGCGAGCGAAGAAACGGTTTTCACCCGATCGCAACGCCAACTCGACCAGTTTCGCGCGGGGACTGAATTCGGGAGGTTTCGGCGGCGGAGCTTTGTCGTCTTTCATTTGCC
>CAUZVF010000889.1:0-3406 GCA_963582955.1 Planctomycetota bacterium | reverse complement strand
GTGTCACGTTCGGTTGCCTTGTCTAAGCAATAGCGCCCATACATTAAGACTCGCCGCATCTTGTACCGTTCTGCGGCCTTCTTCATGCGATTGCAAAAGCCGCAAATTGGCAGGAGATTCCAATCGTCATCAACTCCGCCTCCTGCTTTAGGTACGAGATGGTCGATTTGCCAGTCGTCATCGTGGAGTTTTTCGGAACAAAGATGGCAATGGCCAAGAGTTCGATTCCATACACGCGACTTCTTATCAGCTGTTTTCCTCATGCGTTTCTTGGCCGCCATGTCACGCTCCGATCGATCTCCGTGTTTTGAGAACGATTTCAAATCTGGTCCGTATGGTCCAGGGATTCTATATTCTTGCTGGATTGTCGATGCTTCAGTCGGCCTCATTGGCCTCGCGATATGCTTCGGTTAGGAGTCCCATCAGTTCATCATCAATCTCGCGAATGGTCTTGCCCTGACCGATCGTTTCAGGTGCAATCTTCTCTTCGATTGATTTCAACGCTTTCGGTGCGTTCCGTTCAAAAACTGATCGCCAGAGTTGGATATAACCATCCGTAAAATCGGGATCAGCCCAAATCGTCACGAAGCCAACGTTTTCTGGCTGAATTTTCGGGAGCAGCGTCCAGTTGGTTAGACCATGGAACGAACTAACTTTGGCAAGGCATTTGCCTTCTAGTTCGACAGCCCACTTGGCGAGCCTGCTTAGTTTTCTTGACGGCTCTGGTTGAACTTCGCCAATCTTCTTTGTGAACTCTTCCGCTCCCGGATAGAGTTGGCCTTTCTTTCGCGGTGCAGCCCGGTCTCGGCCGAATTCCGTATCGATTCTCTCGGGGTCAATGCGTTGAGGCACCATCACGAGAGAATCGCCAATCTTGTATGAAGAAACCGTGACGAGATCGATTGTTAATCTGTCCGTTACGGTCTCAAGATAGCCGACAAGCTTAACCAACTCGTCCGGCGCAGAGTCGAGTACAATAATCAGTCGAAATCGTCCTTCGGCAAGACTTTCCTCAAGTCCGAATGAGAATGTCTCACGGTCAAATGATCCTTCCTGATCCTCTGCTGCAAACGCTGCTTCAAGGCTATCGAATCCACGATTTCGAAGGTGCTGACCAAGAATGTGCTGTCCAAACGAATGCGAATCGACGCCGTGCAGATGGGCGGCGTAATTCAGAATCTGAGCGACGATCGTCCGTTTCGCCTCCGGGTTTCTTCCGAGCTTGATTTCGATAATCGCGACGCGACCATCACGTTCGATGGCAATCAAGTCTGCCCAGCCGTTCCCCAACTGAACCTCGCGGCCAACTACAATCAGTGAAGGCGAACCGGATAATGGCAGCATTTGAGGAGCTTCTTCAACGAGCGTGTGGAGAGCGGCCTCATCAGGAAATCCGTGAGGTTTCAGTAACTTCCATCCGTCCCCGCTGTTATTCCAGATGGCGGCCATTAATGGAATCTCCAATGTAGCTGTGGCATGGCGCTGCCTTTCAGTGCGATAGATCCAATTTCACGGTAATCACTTCTTGAAAGCAACGATACCTGCGAGTGACGGTCAATTGCTAAATGAGTTTCCGCACGTCATCGATACCGGCAGGGATCCCAAAAGTACAGTGATGTCATCAAGCGACCCGCAGAGCTACTGTACAACCGCTAAATCCCGTTTTTGAGCCAAAACTTCCAGACGGGGTAGGTAGATCGTATTCTCGACTGCGATGGGGGCGGGCCACCCCCTCTCGACGGTTTCGTCTCCGGCAGCGTGCTGACGACAGTTTCGATGCAAATCGATTATCGGTTTGTCTGAAGCCCAGACTTCGCGACCGATGGCGATAGACTCGGCCCGTACCGAATGCGGCTCGATCGACATCGCGCGCACACTCATTTATTGGTCGATCGTTGCTTCTTGCCGCTTGTTTGCTTCCTGTTCTTCCCCTGATTCTTCCTGACGAGTTCAAAGCCGAAGTAGTCGGCAAGGGCATCAATTGTCTTGCCATTAGGGGAGCCTACAGCGTCGACGAATCGAGCCATCGTATGCTGGTCGATTCCTGTAGCTTTCGCGATCCGATATCGAGTGTCGTCTGAATCGGTCACTGCGTTGCGCAACACTTCCGTGACGGTCATTTCTTGGCCTCCAGATTCATGATCAGTTTTCTGCATGCAGGGATATTTTCCACTATTTTAGAAAAATGTCTAGTTTGAATGTAGACTACAGGGAAATTTTCCCGTATATGTAATAGTCTACTGTAACACATTCTTATCCTATTGGAGAAAACAGCCATGCAACTAACCGAAAAGTACCGTCCAACAACGTGGAAAGAAGTTGTCGGACAAGACAAGACCGTCAAGAGAATCGGCATACTCCGCGAGCGCAACCTTGCCGGCCGTGCTTTCTGGGTCTCTGGTCAAAGTGGAACTGGAAAAACGACGATTGCCCGATTGATTGCCGCAGAGATCGCGGACGAATTCGCAATCGATGAAATTGACGCCGCGGAATGTACGCCGAAACGGATTGCCGATATCGAGCGCTCTTGCCGCTGTCGGACATTCGGCAAGGGAGGGCGTGCCATCCTTTGCAACGAATCGCACGGGCTGTCAAAGGCCAGTATCCGACAGTTGCTAGTCACGCTGGAGCGCATTCCGAGCCATGTCGCATGGCTGTTTACTACGACTTCGGACAATCAGGAATCCCTGTTTGAAGACTGTTTAGACGCTAATCCGCTGCTATCGCGTTGCATCGTGTTGGAACTTTCGCGCCGTGGACTGGCTGATGCTTTCGCCCAACGAGCGCGCGAGATTGCCCAGACGGAAGGATTGGACGGTAAGCCAATCGACGCATACCTCAAGCTGGCGAAAGCGTGCAGAAACAACCTCCGGCGCATGCTGCAAGAGATTGAGTCCGGCGTAATGCTCGACTGACCAGAAATGAGAAAAGCCCCTTCCGTGTTGACGCACGAAAGAGGCCGATTTGTCACCACCCGAAACCCTAGTCGACTAAGAAAAGGAACCCAAGCAATGACGACCAAATTCTATGGCAAAGCTGAAGACGCTGCAAATACGATTCTGAATGCGTTCAAGAATCCGAACAGCCTACCCGCAGCACTCGCGCCGATATTCATTAACCGGCACGACGATGTACCGTGTCTTGCGTCGAAATTCGATGAATAGGTCAAGGATGTTTTCCGGAAGGGACCATCCGGCCGCTAGAAAGCAACCCATCTCAGCGGAGGCGAAGTACGCAACGATCAGCGTGTTCGGGCCAGTGAGGAACGGAGGTGCGGATAGCGAAGCGATCTGATCGGCCCACAAGCGGTGTATCTTCCCACTGAAGTATTCGCGGGCCACTAAGCAAATGGGCTGCGGCCGTTCGCCGGGCGGTGCGCAGAACTCGAAATCCAACACCCAACACT
>CAUZVF010000888.1:0-3409 GCA_963582955.1 Planctomycetota bacterium | reverse complement strand
ATCGAGTTTGAATGGCTCGTGCGCGAAGGTGCGCGTTGAGTCGGTGACGGTGTCTCCCAATGTGACGGCGCTGTCGAAGATGGAAATCTTCGCATCTTCGGCCGCAACCAGCTGTCCCGATAGATAAACTTTGTGAGAGGCCATGTTGTTCGATGCTCCCGATTTGTCCAAGAAAAAATGACGTGACGCAAGAATTTGCACTATCAGCAATTCGCGTTTTGATACGAGTCATTTAACAACGAAACGGCTCGTCCGCATTCTCCAGAGTTGGCTGTCAACATCATGAATGACAACACACGCGAAATTCAACACTAGTGGTAGTTTCCAAGCCATGTTGTAGCCGGAGTCGCAAGACTTCGGGATGTGGTAAACCCTCAAATCCTCGAAGTTTTGCGACTCCGGCTACAATTAAAACGCACTGTGGCCCAGTTTTGAAACTACCTCTGGCTCGATGTGATTCTGATGCCGGCGTCCACAACGGAAACGAGAGTTTTGACACAATTCACGTCATTCGGCCCGGCGGCAGAGATGACGTTCAACTATAATACACACTCGCGTGGCCGTTCGCATCGACGATTCGCGGCTGTGCGAATCCGTTCCCCGCAGCGATCCTCGAAGTCGGAGATTACCGATGATGTCACGAATTGCGTGTTTGTTTCTCGCCATTCTGGTTGTGTTTGCGACGACGTCAGCCGGGGCCGAGCAGACTGGCAGCGCTGCGGATTTGGCCCGGCAGCTTCAGCCGTTCTTGCAGGTACTTGCTGAGAGCGAGCAACCTTATGCGATGACGGCAAAGGTGACGATTGGCGAAGGTGATCGCGCGGAATCGGTTTCGATCGACGTGGAACGCATTGATGCCGAATCGTTCCGGTTTGAAGCGAAGCACAAACGGTATTGGGTTCAGTTGCAGCGTCGTCGACAGCAAACGGCGCTTGTTCTGCCGCTTCACAAGGTGGCGTATGTTGGAACCGGTGCGGTGTCGGGATCCGCAACTCTGAAACCCGATGGGATCACAAATCGGCTGTTTGGTCCCGGGTCGAACGCGACGTTCTTCTTACCGGTCGTGACGAGCGGCGAATCGAATACGGTCGCGACTTTGTTGATTGGGTTACTAAACCTGAAATACGACCAAGCCACCAAAGAGTGGGCCGGGAAAGGCAAATTGCGGCTGAGTTCAAACGATGCCGACAGAAGTCTGACCATTCAAACCGGAAATGTCCGTGTCCACATTCAACGTCGTGATCCAAAGCTGTCGAAAGACTCGCCCATCAATCTGGGTGAATCGCGGACGGTCGCGATTGACCGGAAGGAACTGGAACGGCATTTGGTCCGGGGCGTTCGCCGCGGCTTGGAAGTGCTCGCTCCGTCACCGTTGCTGACGTCTCCCATCCAGCGAAACCGCAAGGTCCCGCATGGTGAATTGCGTTGGATCGACGGGCAGCGGGTTGTCTTGTTGCAGGGAACTCCGGAACAAATCGGGCGCGCTCACGGACAGTTGCTGAAAGCCGAAGCACTGCGCTGCATGGATTCAGTCCTACACATGTTCGGCACGGCTCAGACAATCAACACCGGCCGTTGGTTCAAACACGATCTGGAAGAAGCTTACAAGCAATTGCAGGCGCACATTCCCGACGATCACAAAGCTGAAACGGCGGCGCTGGCAAAGGCTGTCGGAGTCGACACGCAACTGGCACAAACATTGAACGTGTTTCCCGAGTTGTTTCACTGTTCGGGTTTCGCGGTTTTTGGCAAGGCGACGAGTGACGGCAAGCTCTATCACGGCCGCGTCTTGGATTACATGACGACGATCGGACTGCAAGACGCCGCGACGACGTTCGTCGTGGCCGTCGATGGAAAGATCCCGTTTGTCAACGTTGGGTATGCCGCCTTCATTGGTAGCGTCAGCGGCATGAACGCTCAAAAAATATCGCTGGGCGAAATGGGCGGGCGAGGAGAAGGCAAATGGAATGGCGTGCCAATGGCAACGTTGATGCGGCGTGCCTTGGAAGAATGCCAAACATTAGACGACGTGATGAACCTTTGGGAAAACAGCCCGCGGACGTGCGAGTACTACTATGTATTCGCCGACGGCAAGACGAAACGAGCGGTCGGTGTCGCGGCGACTCCGGAATCGATCGAGTTCGTCCATCCAGGACAAGCCGATCACCGGTTGGGCGACGGCATTGAAGACGCCGTCGTGTTGTCGTCTGGCAGTCGGTTAGAAACGTTGCGGGCGCGTGTCATCGAAAACCACGGCAAGATCGATCTGAACATTGCCAAGTACTTGATGAGCCGCCCGGTTGCCATGAAATCGAACCTGCACAATGTGCTGTTTATTCCCGAAGACGGCGTGCTGTTCGTCGCCAACGCCGACCACAAGCGGCCGGCAGCCGAACGATCCTACATGAGACTCGACCTAAACGAACTGCTCGGTTCGATGGCTCGTCAGACATCGGCCGACGCGGGCGAGTAACTTCGTTCACTGAGACATCCGCGCCAATGGTACGTGTCTTTCTGTCGCCTTTCGCTCCGCGAAAGTAGCGCTGCTTTCGCTCCACGAAAGGCGACTTTGGTTGCGGCTTTGCCGCGTTTAGAGAAAGCCCACCGATGGGTCTACTGGATGGATGGTTCGGACCGCCCAAGCCGGACAAATTCGCCAACATGCTGGCTGCGGCCCTGCGCGACGCTGGCGACACTCGTGAATATGTTTACGAACCCGACGAGTTCCGGCTGGTATTTTCCGAAAACGGCCAGCCCGCCGGTGTGACGAATCTCGGCAACATGTACAACCAGTTTTGTGAGGCCCCAAGAACCGAGCGGTCGGGATACCTAAAAACAATCGTCCGGGCGGCTCTGTCACATTTCAAAATGCTGCCGGATGATTTCGAGGATGCCAGCCACGATGTCCAGCCAAAATTGTGGACGCGGGCGTCGTTCGAGAAAATGCGGCTGCGGCAAATGCTCGACGGCGGCCAGAGCCCTGACATACCGGCTCAATTGATTGGCGAGCATTTGCTGGCCGGACCCGTCTACGATTTGCCGGAATCGATCCGTTCGCTTTCGAACGACGAACTTGACGGTTGGGGCGTCAGCTATTACGAGATCATGGAAGTCGCCCGCCGCAATCTGGAAGAAATGGAATCGACGTTTGCCGCCATTGGAGATTGCTTGTATGCGTCGCTGACCGGCGACAGCTACGATGCATCGCGGATTCTGTTGACCGATCTGATCCGCAAAATGCAAGTCGACGGAGATTACATTGCCATGATTCCCAACCGTGACTCCTTATTGATCACGGGTTCGGATGACGACGACGGGCTGAAGATGATGCTCGATATTGCCGAAGATCAAATTCAGCAGCCATATTCGATGCTGGGCACTCCGTTACGTCTTGATTGTGACGAATGGA
>CAUZVF010000887.1:0-3410 GCA_963582955.1 Planctomycetota bacterium | reverse complement strand
TCAAAGGACTCGATGGCAGCCGGCTCGTCGTCGTCTTCGCCATCCCACGCCGCACGCACGCGGCCGTCGATCACTTCCGATTGTTCGTCGGCGTCGATCCCCAAACGATCGGCAAGCTCGTCATCGCGCAACGACGGGTCTTCACGGACCGCGGCCTTGTATTCGGTCACGGCGAAATCGATATCCCCTTTCTGAGTCAGCAGTTTCGAGTGCAACAAATACGCGTCGGCAGGCGTGTCGCGTCGGCTGACCAGTTCCTCGATGATGACCAAAGCGTGCGAGTACTTGCCCTGCTGAAAGAAGGCGTTTGCCAGCCCAATTTTCAGGTCGGAATTCTCGCGGTCGCGTGATAGGGCGTCCCGATATTCCTCTTCGGCTTCATCGGCCTTTCCGAACTGTATCAGTGTCTCGGCAAGGTGTTTTCGCAACGCGGCGTTATCGGGCGAGTGACGCAACGCCTCACGCAACGATTCGATCGTTTCTTCCGGATTCACGCGACGTCTCCCGAGTTTTGTGCCAAAGTCGTTTCAAAACCGTGTTGTAGCCGGAGTCGCAAGACTTCGGGCTGTGGTCAATCTTCAAATCCCCGAAGTCTTGCGACTCCGGCTACAGTCAAAATGTGCCGTCGACGAGTTTTGAAATTACTTCTAGTCTAGTCGTCGTCGATTTCGCGATGGCCGACGGTGACGCTGATGTTTGTGAACACCGCGAGAACTACCAGCATCACGAATTGTCGGCGTTCTTGCAATCTTCCCACTTGACTTGGAGGTCAGCGCTCTCGACTTTGGTCGCTTCGCGACTATTTGGCATTGTTCCCGTGGTAATGATGTCATGACGCGATCCGAATTATTAGAATGCAAGCGGGCTGAGGCAACTTGACACAATGGGAGCAACCGCAATGAAATCGACGCGACGCAGTTTTCTGAGTACATCACTCGCGGCCGCGGGAACGGCGGCTTTGTTGGATTCGGCTGACGCTGACGACACTGATACGATCGAGTGTTTGGACTACGGCCGGTCGTTCATTTGTAACACCTCGACGGCAAACGCCGTGCGATTCTGGGTCGAGAGCCGGACGATTCTGTATGACGACAAAGCGGGAACAAAGTTGGTCATCTATCAGTGTGGCGCGTGTAAGAGCGAACGCACGTTTGCCGAAGATAATCTGCTCGCCGAAGACAACTATGATTTCATGCCGATCTACGGCGATGAAGATATGCTGATTCTGCGCCGGCACGTTGACGCTCGTGAGGGCTATCGGCAACTGCGTAAGGTGACCGAAGTGTGGGGAGAACCCCAAATGCGGTTGCATTACGGAAAGACGGTCACGGATCTGAAGACGTTCGAGCAAATCCGCGACGTCACGGCGACTGACACGATGCTGGCCGCTCAGACCGAGATCACCAACGAGGAAACCGAGCTGCGGTGCATGATGGAGTATCCCATCAAGACGATGAATATCAGCATCGACAAAAGCATCTGGCAGGTCGACACCGGCCCGATTGCATTTCCCGACTTGACCAAGCACTTTGATCCGCCGGTCGACAGTGTGCGATTGGCCTTTGCGGTTTTCAACGCTCCACACTTTTGCGACTTCGTGATCGAGCAGCCAACTCCGGTCGTTCGCGACGAGCAAGAGGTCTGCAAGGTCTATCACTATTCCAACCCCGTCAGCTTCCCGGCGAAGAACCGAGTCCTGTCGGTGTCGGACAAGTAGCGTTGGATTCAAAATCCAGTCGTAGCCGAAGTCGCCAGACTTCGGGCCGTTGGAAACTTAATTTCCGAAGTCTTGCGACTCCGGCTACAACATCCGTCGACACTCACTCTTGCCGATTCAGTCATAGCCCTTTCACTTCGAAGCCCTCGCGATAGTTACGTCTTAGCAGTTTGTTGGCTTCCGGGACGTTGGTGACTTCCAGCTTATCCGCGTTCCAATCTAGTTTCGTGCCGGGGAAACGGTTGGCGACGACACCCAGTAGCAGGGCTTCGGTCAGGCGGCCGGCGTAGGCGAAATTAGTGCTGGTCTTGTCGGTGCCCAGGCAGGCGTCGACCCACTCGTGATAGTGGTTTCCGTTTTCGACTTCCGGGCGGTTGTACTCGGCGAATTTGTCTTGTGGAAACAATTGCGCCTCTTTGACGTGCGGCAACAGTAGCGAGCCGTCCTCGCCGATGAACAGTGAACCCTGTTTCGGTATCTCGGTGTCTTTGGGAAGACCGACTTCCTCGGCCTTTGGCGGCGCGAAGGCTCCGTCGTACCATTTCCAGATCAGTGAGTCCGTCGTGTACTTCGTGCCGGGAAATTCGTACTCGACAACGTTCTTTTCCGGATGCCCGATTCCGGTGGGTTGCCGGCAAGTGGTTTTCACCCATTTCGGATACGTCAGTTCGAGCGCCGTGTAAGGCGTGTCGAAGATGTGGATTCCCATGTCGCCCAGCGTGCCCGTGCCGAAATCCACCCTCTTTCGCCATTGTGCGGGATGATAAATCTTAGGGGCAAAATCTCTCATCGTGGCCGTGCCGATCCACATGTTCCAATCGAGATTGTCCGGCGGCGACTGTTCATTTTTCGGACTGCCGCCGTCATAGCCCCAGTTCTTGAACGACCAGGCGTACACACGGCTGACCTTTCCAATCACGCCACTCTGGACGATCTTCACGGCGCGGCGGTAGATTGCTCCGGAATGACCTTGAGTTCCCATCTGAGTGACCAAATCCTTCTTTTCGGAGGTCAAACGCATTTGCCGCGCTTCGAAAACTTCGTGCGTCAGCGGCTTCTGGCAATAGACGGGTTTGCCGAGGTTCATGGCGGTCATCGCCGCCGGTGCGTGCGTGTGGTCGGGAGTTGACACGACAACGGCATCGATCGTGTCTCCCAACTGATCCAGCATCTCGCGAAAGTCGCGGAATGTTTTCGCTTGCGGATGTTTGCTATTGGCGTCGCCGAGTTTTTTCAGATCAACGTCGCACAGCGCCGCGACCTCGACCTTCGAATGCGACGAAACCGAGCGTAAGTCGGACGCACCCATTCCGCCGACGCCGATGTGAGCGGTTCGCAATTTGCTGTTCGGCGAGACGGCGCGCGCACCGCTCGGCAAAATATTGAACGCGGCGATGGCCGCACTCGTCTTGAGAAAGTCGCGACGTTGAATGAGTTGGCTCATTGGTCTTAATTCCTGCTCGATTCCGTTTTCGTGATTTCAATGGGCGATTCGAGCCGTTTGATGCGGACGTTGCGGAATTGGACCGGATCGGAATGTCCGGCGAATCCGAAGTGGCCGCTCTTTCGGTCTTTTCCCGAATGAGGCCGTTTGCCCATGTATTCGGTGATCTTGCTGAGATCGGTGTCCAGAATTGTGTAGCCATTCAATTCGACTTTGATCGTTGAGCCCTTGACGGTGTCCTGTTGAAAG
>CAUZVF010000886.1:0-3419 GCA_963582955.1 Planctomycetota bacterium | reverse complement strand
GGCATCCCACTTAGCAAACTTGGCATTGTCCGACAGGGAATCGCCGAGAATCCGGCAACGATCAATAAGAAAACGAACGCACGCTTCGGTGAGCGGTGGAAGACCGGGCAAGGTGTGTTTTCTCTGACGAATGAAGAGCTTGCCAAACTGAATCTGTCGAACCATGAACGGACGTTGGTCCATAACTACCATGAATTGTCCGATCTTGGCCGCTATTTTCTGGCATCGCGACCGTCACGGCGGTTGATCTATTCGACCCGGCGAACCTGTCCGGATATCGCCGAATTCCCGGCGGTGCGGGATCACTTGAATCCATTTCGCTGCATCATGCAGGCGCGGCGTGAGACAAGAAACGGCAACAACGAGTGGTGGCATCTGCACTGGCCGCGCGATGAATCGCTGTGGACGGCGCCAAAAATCATCTCGGTTCAAATGGGACAGCGTCCGCAATTCGTCGCGGCCGAGAAGTCTGCGTATGTTCCCTTCAGCACGAACGTTTGGATCCCGTCGGATCGCAGTTGCGAGAATCTTCATTTTGTCACGGCGATCCTGAATTCGAAACTGGCTTGGAAGTGGTTCCAACACCACGCGAAGCGGCGTGGCGTCGGACTCGAAATCAACGGTGCCGTGCTTTCCCAAATGCCAATACCGTTGATGGATTCCAGCGTCAACAAATCGAAGGCTATTGAGCTTGCCGAACTTGGAAAAACGAGACACAGGCTCGCCAATCAGAATGGGGAAGCAACCGGGGCAACGTCAGTTACTCCAAGTGAGATTGCTCAGTTTGAGCGTCAAATCGACCGTGCTGTCTACGATCTGTACGGCCTCGACGAAAACCAAATCGAGATTGTCGAGACGGCTACGAAACTGCCATGAGCCGGGTGGCGACTTGGGCTATTGCAGCGGACCGGCGCCTCGAAGCATTGAACCCAACAACGCTTGGGAATTGGATCGCGGCCCGAATCGTGGCTCGATCGTAAAGGCGATGCCCACATTGTCTTGAAGCGGATTCACGATCGCTCCAAAATGAATCAAGAAATCAGCTCCGACGCGAGTGAACGTCCAGGCCTGCCCCCGGTCGGCATTTTCGCCAATGTCATAGGCTGTGCTCACAGTGGTAATCCATTTGGGACTTATCGTATACGAAAAGCTGCCGGTCACAATTTGGCTGTCCAACACGCCCGCGCCGCGAATCTGTCGGACAGCAAGATAGACGCTGCCGCGTTGGCTGCGGCTGCTGATGAATCCCATGTCCCAAAGTTGTTGGGCGTTGGTGAATTGATCGTAATACGCACTGGCAAAGACATTGGTCCGGTCGCCGACCGCCCAATTGTACCGGCCGCCCAGCAGGCCAATTTCTTCACCGAAATTGTCGCGGTCGGGATCGGGAAAATAGGTGGCTTCCAGATCCAACGTCATCCAATCTTTGATCCGCAAGTCTTCGGGCGGACCAACCTTTGTTTGCAGCCTGTGCCGCCATCCAAGCCGTAGCGCGTGTTGGTCATCGATCAGTTCCGGGTAAGGAGTTGACACTCCGCGAGCGGTCCCCGAGCGTACGGCATAAAATCGCGGCTCAAACGTCGCGGGCAAAGTTCCCGAAAAGGTGTTGGTGATCAGCCGTGACCGAAAGCGTTCCTGGGCATTGTCGTCGAATTCGTTGTATTGAGGGATCAGGCCGAGGCCTTCCGAGGCGTCGGTGATCGAATAATCAAAATCGAAGACCATCTTGTGAGCCAACCCGTTCAGGTTCAAGACGCGGCTGTTGACGAACGGAAAGGCGCGCCATGCGACAAGACTGCCGCGAAGGCCGGCGCTTCCGACATAACGTTGCCGGTCGGTGCCGGTCAGATCCTGATTCCAGAACCCGGCCCCTCCAGACACAAACGGAACCAGATTCAAGGCACCGAAATGCAAGGGCATTTCCAATTCGTGACTGCTGACAACGACTCCGCCGCCGACGTCGGCGACGAACGGAAGCGGCGTGAAAATGTCGGACGGATCGGTCGGAGCTTCCGCGGCACGCAATTGTCCGTAACCTGCCGACGAGTGGCCGCTATAAGACAAGAGTCCGCCGAGCAACGGTTGCGACAAAATATAATTGTCCGCGCGAGGATACCATTCGGTGGTATTCGAAAAATCGTTCAACTGCGTCCGGGTCAACAAGGTCCACGCCCAGTTGTCGTATTGCTGTTTCATGTACAACAGTGTTTCGTGGTCCTCGCCGGCGTCGAATTCGTATTCGTCGTATTGTTCCAGATAATTGCGGTCGGACAGATAACCGACCTCGGCGATCACCGATATGTTGGCGGGGAGTTCGTGACGATGCTCCCAGGAAACGCGTCCACGGCTGGTGTTGGCGGGCGGCAGGAAACGACGATCGTTGCCGAGATAATCGTTGCCCGTGTCATGCATGTATTTGGCGATGCCACGTCCCGAATAGATGCCCGGTATTCCGAACAGGTCAGTTCCGCGATAGTTGCCGCCCGTGCCGATGATGGGTCCTCGTTCGGAATAGTAATCGGCCATCAGATCCCATCGGGCGCCGGCCGGCTCGTCCATTCCCAACAGCTTGAAGACGTTCCACACGGATTCGAGTTGCGTTCCGAAAATACGGTCGTTCTTGATGGTGACGCTGCGCAAGGGCATGTTCGGATCCGCCGGGCCGCTGAGAAATGGCGTGTAAAACAGTGGGACTTCATTGACCAAGAACGTGTTGTTCAGGCTTTCGATCCAGGGCCTTGTCTCGACGATCGGTGCGCCGGTGATGGGATCGAATTGGCTCGATCCACGTCCCAGCCACGGCTCGACATACCGTTGGGTGAGAAAGATATCGCTCGACTGGAGCCGGTAACCGGGCTTTCCGAATTTGCTGGTCGTGGCAAACGCTTGCTGAGCATGAAACGATTGCTGCGAGAGTTGCCGAATACGCTCGGCACGAACACGGATTTTCCCATTCAAGTCAGGGAGATACGTTTTCAATTCCGCTTTCAGCATCAGGCCACGGTCTTCGCGGGCATCGTAAAACGCTCGCTCGGCGCGGATGACGTTGCCTCCCTGCCGAATGACGATGTGGCCTTCCAAATAGACCTGAAACGGCGTGTCGGCCGACTGCGTGCCACCGCGGCCGGGATTAAAGCCGTCGCCATTGTTGGCTTCGGTCCAGATCACCACACGGTCGGCGGTCAGATCGATGGTTCCGAAAGTTTGAATACCGTCAATCAATAAATTGATACCGCCGGTGATAACGGTAATTTGTTCAGGCGGAGTTGTTGCGTTCGATTCCCTCGAATTAATGTCAAACGGAACGGCACTGCGCGGCGAGATTCGGATGCGACGAAAGCTCTGAGTTGGCGGCCGAACTTGGACGTTGGGCAGTCCCGGCCCCGAATTCTGGCTCGGGACAACTAACTGCGTCTGTG
>CAUZVF010000885.1:0-3421 GCA_963582955.1 Planctomycetota bacterium | reverse complement strand
TCGAAGTAGTAGCGGATGGTCTTTCCATCGTAGGTGATGCCGTGATGGTGCCAGTCGGTGTCAACACCCCTTTCTGATGAAAGTCCCCTCCCACCGGCGAAATCCGAAAAGGCCCAGCCCTTGCGGATTTCCATGATGCCAAAGCATTTCTTCTCCGACATCCGTCCGTACATTAGAGCCACGACATTCTGTTCAATCGGGCCGCGAGTGTTCATCAGCCAAACGCATAGTGTTCTGGGCTGGTCGTCGGTTGGCCAGATTCCGGTGACTTCGGCAAGATCATTGCCGTGGAACTGCAGTGCGTCGCCGACTTTTCCCGGGACGATCTTCGCTCCCACGACAAAACACGAGCGGCCGATCCGGCTCAAATCGCGAACCGTAAACTGCGGCGACTGCTCGTTGACCGTTTCGGGCTCAAAGGTCAGAGCAAGAATCGAGCCGTCCGGCAACTGCCGTGACGGAGCCTGAGGCGTCGTAATCGACATTGGGTCTGGTGCCTTGGCTGCTGTCTGATCCTTAACGCGAGATTCGTCAGCCTTTGCGCCCGGCGACTCGAGTTTTATCGATGCATTGTTGCCGTCTTCCAGCGAACGACTGACGATCCACCACGTACCTCCGAACAGAAACAGCAACCCCGCCACAATACTTGTTACGATCCCGGGATGAATCGTGCGTCCGGCCGGGTCGAATGATCGGGAGTGTCTCCTGCCCAGCAGCGGCCCGGCACCCTTCTTCAGTTCCTCCAGCAGTTGCTTGGCCTTGCGGTGTCCAGGTTTTAATTCCAGCAGACGTTGTAGGGTTGTTTCCAGTCCCTCGAATTGTCCTGTGTTGAGCGCCTGATCCATGTCGGTCGTTAGGAAGTCGACTTCGTCCTGCAGTTCGGTCGCCTGTTCCAGCATCGACTGAGTCTGTTCGGTGTGTTGCGAATCCGGAAGCTGGTGCAGCAGTTCCACCGCCTGAGCATAATCGTGTTTGTGAATGAACTGACTGCCCAGTCGATAAACCGCCGCCGTGTCGGTCTTTGATTTCGCGGCTGACGTCTGCGACTGTGATTTTTGTGACGCCCGCACGGACTTCGCGGCGGAATCGGCAGCGCGAGTCTTCCGCCGAGTCGATTGTGTTGCGGTTTTCGACGGCGCAACGACCGTTTCGCCCTCCCGCCGTTCCGAGCGAGACATTGGTTTCAGGCCCGCAACCGAATCGGTACTGGATTTCGCGGATTTCAGATACCTCGTCACTTCGGCCGCGACCCCGGACATCGACGCAGGCCGGTCGGCGATTGGCTTCGACATCATCCTCAAACAGATCGATTCCAGTTGCGGATCAACTTCCGCGCGAATTTCTCGCGGTGGCCTGGGTTCGTCCGTCAGAATCCGCGCCATCACCGAACCGATGGAGCCCTGGAACGGAATCATCCCGGTCAGCATCTCGTAGAGGATGACTCCCAGACTGTAGATGTCGCTATGCGGACCGATCTGATCGATTTTCCCTTCGACCTGTTCGGGTGGCATATAGGCGGGCGAGCCGATCAGGGCTCCGCTTTGCGTCAGCCGTTCACTGTTCTGTGTGACCTGCCGAGCCAGACCGAAATCCATGATCACCGGCTCGCTCTTGTTGTCGATCATGATGTTGGCCGGCTTCAGGTCTCGATGAACGATGCCCTCGTCGTGCGCTTCCTGCAGAGCCAGCGCCAGCTTGCGGACGATGATGGCGATCTGGCGGGCCGACTGAGGTTTGGCGGGATCGATGTATTCCGACAGCGGCTTTCCCTCGATAAACGCCATCGTGATAAAGTGCTGTCCGTCGAGTTCGCCGACGTCGTAAACGGGGCAGATGTTCGGGCTGCGCAGCGTCGCGGCCGCGCGGGCTTCTCGATAGAAACGTTCCAGCAGTTCGGCACTTTTCTGATCGCCAAACTTCGGAATTTTCAGCGCCACCTGCCGCTTTAGCTGCGTGTCCTCGGCCAGATAGACGACTCCCATCGCTCCCTTGCCGAGCGCCTTGACAATGCGATAGCGGCCAAATTCTTCGGGCAGACTGCCGTGTTTCGAAGCGGTCGGTTTCGAGTCACCCGCGCCAGGAGGGGCTATCTCGCGACCGTTGACATCCCGCGCTTGTTGAGCTTCTTCACTCATACCAGTCTCCCGAAAGCATTCAACCACGCTGGCTCATGCGTTGCAATCGGACGACATAGTTGGCGGAGTGTTCGGCCCTGAAGCTGTTGCCGTTATCGCTTACTCTTTTGGCGCGTCCGAGCATCGAGATACGCGCCCAACGCCTTGTGATAGGGTTCGCTGGTGACCAGCATCTGGTAATCGATTCCGATGTTGCCACTGCTGGTTTCTAGATCTTTGCAGAAGTTTTGGAAACTTTCTAAGTAATGGGCTCGCAGGCGATGTGGATCGACCAGGCGCCGGTGGCGATTGCGTTCCAGGTTTCGAAATTGAGTCGGGTTGCGGAATGGAAATTCACGTTCCTCGGGAGCAACCACTTGAAACAAGATGACCTCGTGATGCGAATGGCGAAACCGTTTCAGTGCGTTCATCAACGACGTGAAGTCAGCGAAAAAGTCGCTGATGATGACGACCAGAGCGCGGCGTTTCATCGTGGGCAGGATTTGCTCGATGACACCCGATAAGCTGGTTTCCGCGCCCGACTCGTACTTCTGCAGAATCGATACGATGCGTTGGAATGTCTTGGCGTTGGTCGAGGCGGGGACTTGGTCGCGGACCTTGGTGTCGAAGGTGATCAGTCCGACTCCGTCGCGTTGTGTTAGCAGCAAATACCCCAAGGCCGCGGCCAGTTGGCGAGTGTAATCGAATTTGCTCAGAGTGCTCTCGCCATAGGACATGCTGCCCGATCCATCGACCAGCAAATAGCAGCGCAGGTTGGTTTCGTCCTCGAATTCCTTGATGTAGTACTTGCCGGTCTTTCCGAAGGCTCGCCAGTCGATGTGGCGAATTTCGTCGCCGGGATAATATTGCCGATGCTCGGTGAACTCGACGCTGGCACCTTTGAACGGACTTTTGTGTTGCCCGATCATGTAGCCTTCGACGATCAATCGGGCAACGACTTCCAACCGCCCAAAACGCGCCAGCGCGGTGGGATCTTCAAGCGGTGCATCGCTTGCCGATTTGCCGAATATCCTTGCCATACCGGCCACGATAGCAGGTTCGTGGAACGTTTGGCAGGATTGCCGATCCACGCCGCGATCTTGCGCCGGGCTTGTCGCCCAACGAACTATCCGAGATTATTCGTAGACTAATGAGGGTGTCGTTGTGCGTCGCCCGGTCAGTGCGTTCAACCTCGTGGCCTATCAATTCTCAAATTGTGCATGCAAACTTTGTGGGGAGCACGTCAGCGGAGTACGGCGATGCGAAGTTGGATCTGGCGAGCGGCATGCGTCAGCTTGCCGGCGGAA
>CAUZVF010000884.1:0-3426 GCA_963582955.1 Planctomycetota bacterium | reverse complement strand
AGCGCCAGCAACTCGATTTGCTGAAACGTCTCAATGAATTCACGTTTGCTCAAAATCCCGACGACAAAGCCATCGTCGCCCGCATCCGCGCCTACGAACTGGCATTCCGCATGCAAACAGCCGTTCCAAATGTCGTCGACCTGAACCGCGAGACAAAAGAGACGCAAGACATGTACGGCCTTCACAAGACCGAGACACAAACGTTCGGCCGCCAAATGCTGACCGCTCGGCGTCTGGTCGAAAACGGAGTCCGCTTCGTGCAAGTCTACCACGGCAGCAGTGGCGGAGCCGGACGCTGGGACGCTCACAAAGGCCTCAAGAAAGGCCATTCGAAAGTTTGCCGCGAGGTCGACCAACCCATCGGTGCTTTGCTCAAGGATCTCAAACAACGTGGCCTGTTGGAAGAAACAATCGTCGTCTGGGCCAGCGAATTCGGCCGCACCCCCGGTTCCCAACACAGCGACGGCCGCGACCACCATCCTTACGGCTTTACCGTCTGGATGGCTGGCGGCGGCATTAAAGGCGGCATCGCCCACGGCAAGACCGATGAACTGGGCTTCCACGCCGTCGAAAACCGCCATTACGTCACCGACATCCATGCCACGCTGCTACACCAACTAGGCCTCGACGCACACCGTCTGGCAGTCCCCGGCCGCAAACGCCTGGAACGCGAAATCGGACAGCCCATCAAGGAAGTCATCAGCTAATACGGCATGTATCAACGAAGCCCGTGGCCATTCCATTCTTCTGTTTGCCGATATGCCTTGAAATATGCCAGATCGGCAAACAGTATGCACTACTTCTGTTTGCCGATTTACATCTTTATAACATAGATCGGCAAACAGTAAACTGCATTGTCTGCTTGCCGATCTATAGCGTTTTGGTGCAGATCGGCAAAGAGTGACTTGCGTCTTCTGTTTGCCGATCTATACTTAGTTCATGTTCATCGGACGCGAAGACGAAAGCAACATCATTGCCCGTGCGGTCAAATCCGCGCGGCCGGAGCTTGGCATTGTTTACGGCCGGCGCCGCATTGGCAAAAGCACACTGCTCGCTGAATCAATTCACAAGGGCGATCTGTATTTCGAAGGGCTGCAAAAGGCCTCGCGGAAACAGCAGATTGACCATTTTGTGAGCCAGCTTGCCGAACAGACAAAGTCGTTGAAGGTGGCGGCTTCTGACTGGCGGACTGCTTTCGAGGCTCTAACGCACCATGTGACACGCGGCCGGCGCTACGTCGTGCTTGACGAGTTTCCGTGGATGGCTTCCGAGCGGACAGAGCTTGTTTCTTTGGTCAAATACTTCTGGGACAATCATTGGAAAGGGAATCCTAAACTGACACTGGTTCTGTGCGGGTCGATCGCAAACTTCATGGTGAAGCACCTTGTCCATTCGCAGGCGTTGCACAATCGCAAGACGTTCGAAATCCGGCTCGAATCCTTACCGGCCCACGAGGCGCGGGCCTTCTTTCGCGATTTCCGGTCGGATTTCGAAATCGCGCGATTTCTAATGGTATTCGGTGGCGTTCCAAAGTATCTGGAACAGATCGATCCCGCCAACTCGCTGTCGGTGAACATGGACCAACTCTGTTTTCGAAAGAACGCGTTTTTCCTGACGGAATTCGAATCCATCTTCAAAGAACAGTTCCGGGTGACGCGCACGTACGAAAACATCGTCCGCGCGCTATCGAAACAGAGTTATTCGAAACAGGCATTGGCAAGAAAACTGAAGATGAAACCGGGCGGCGGCCTGACCGGATACCTGCGAAATCTTGAAGAGACCGCCTTCGTCCAAACATTTCAGGCACTGCCGATCGGCGGACGCGGAGGCAAGACACAGCGAAGCGTTCTTTGGGATGAATGGCTGCGATTCTATCTCGCATACGTCGAGCCACATCGTAAGACAATTCAACTCAGTCGCAAGCCGGGGCTATTCGATCGCCTGTGCGGCAAGAGTTTCGACACTTGGTGCGGACTCTCTTTCGAGCAACTGTGCATGAAGAACCTGCCATCGATTATGACCAGTCTGGGAATTGGACTGGATCAACTGATCGACTTTGGACCCTTCTTCCGCCAACCGAGGCGCGGTGCGAAACGCAACGACGGGCTTCAAATCGATTTGCTGCTGCATCGCACCGGCCAGACACTGACACTGATCGAATGCAAGTTTCGCACGCGTCCCGTGGGAGTTTCAGTGATCGAAGAAGTGAAGCGCAAAATCAAACTTCTCAAAGTCCCACGTGGCTGGACCGTTGAACGAGTCTTACTCTGCGCCGGCGAGATCACGCGCGACCTGCAGCAGTCCGGATATTTTCACCGAATCCTTGGACTCGAATCGATCTTTGCACCGCCAGCCTGAAAACTCCGTGAAACGTCTTGACCGTTAGTTGGCTCGTGCCGTTCACCAAGGGTTTCAATCACGAGAGGATATCTTTGACGACATTGCCGTAAACGTCGGTCAGACGAAAATCACGACCTGCGTGGCGGTGGGTTAGGTGTTCGTGGTCCAAACCCAACAGATGGAGCAGCGTGGCGTGGAGGTCGTGGAGGTGGATTTTGCCTTCGATGGGGCGGTGACCGAAATCGTCGGTTTGGCCGTAGGTGAGGCCGGGCTTGATGCCGGCACCGGCCATCCAGGTGCAGAAGCTCTCTTGCTGGTGCTCGCGGCCGTGTGTCGAAATGGGGGATGTACCCGAAAGATCTTGGCTCCAGGGTGAACGGCCGAATTCGCCGGACCACAGCACGAGTGTGTCTTCCAACAGGCCGCGACGTTTCAGGTCCTTGATCAGGCCGGCGATGGGTTTGTCCGCGCCGCCGCAACTGTTGGGCAACGCCGATCGGATGTTGACGTGATGGTCCCAGCCGCCGATTGTCACCTGGACGAAGCGTACGCCGGCTTCACTCAGCCGCCGCGCCAACAGGCAAGCGCGACCGTTGCGGTCGGTCGCTTTGTCGCCGATGCCATACATCTCGAGGGTGTGTTTCGAGACTGCCGAAAGATCGACCAGTTTGGGAGTTTCCGTCTGCATGCGGAATGCGAGTTCGAACGACTCGATGATGCCTTCCATTTGCGAATCGGTTTCGACGCGGTCGAGCAACCTTTGATTCATACGTTGTACGAAATCGAGGCGGCGACGTTGAACATCTGGTTTCGCATCGGAATCACGCAGGTACTTGATCGCCGAAGCAGAATCGTCGGCCGGCACGTTTAAGGGCGTTCCCTGATGAGCTGCGGGCAAAAACGAGGAGCCATACGTTCGGACGTCACCGGGCGGATGAATCGTGATGAAGCTGGGCAGATTCTGGTTTTCGGTTCCCAGGCCGTAGCTGATCCACGATCCCATCGACGGACGCGCTTCAGCCAGCGTGCCGGTATGAAACTGCAAAGTCGCCGGCGCGTGTGCTTTGTTGTCGGTGTACATCGCGC
>CAUZVF010000883.1:0-3434 GCA_963582955.1 Planctomycetota bacterium | reverse complement strand
CCCAACTTTTAGGTGTCGGCAGTCGATCTGACCACGTCAATCCGGCATCCGTGCTGCGTTTCATGACGATCGCGCCGCGGCCGTGTCCTTTGGGATAAACGATGATCATTGTCTTGTTATCTTCCAGCAGCACGGTTGTCGGATGTCCCAAGTACTGACCCTTTTCACGGTCGACGACGATCTGACGATGTTTCTGACCGGCGAGATCGATCGTGGGAATTGTGTACGTTTTCGACATCGGCGTGGCAACTTTTTTCGTGTTGCCGACGATTGACAGATGACTAACCTGCATCGTGCTGCGGTGTGGATTGAATCCTAATTGCTCGAACGGCACGTCTTTGACATCGACGGCAAACACTTCGCGTCCGTTGATCAGAAACTTCAGCGTCTTGCCGCGCCGGATTGCCTCGAATTCGATCCAGTCGCCACGTTTGAAGAATTCCGTCGCTGGACCCAGCAACTTGAGCCCGCCGAAGATGGGGCCACTGACGTAAATCGTCCGTTTCGCGCCTTCGAAGCCGAAATGATTGTTACCGAGGAAAAATGACGCCGCGCTGGCCTCTTGTTTCAACATCCTCAAACGGGCCGTGATGTGGAAATCACCATGCGCGACAGTTCGCGTGGCAATCAATGAGTTGCCCGTGCCGCCGCCTTCGACAAATTCGTCACGTTGCGTCCATCGGCTCGCGGCGAGTTGCATGCCAACCGCTTGCCCGCTCTTAATCAGCACGCTTTCCCGTGCCGTTTCACGCTTCGCTTCGTCGATTCCAACACCAGCAAGTAACGATGATGTCAACAATGCATTGGGAATAAGGGCCAACAAAATCGAACTGATGCAAAGCCAAACTGTCGTGTGAATCATCGTTGTAACTCAGAGAATAAACCGGAACGCTTTTGGCAACGGATGAAAATAAGCAACGCCGCGAGACGACACAAGTTGTCTCATCTCTGGTCATCGCTCAATCAATTGTCATTGCGCCTTCAATTCCAACAGAAACGTATCGTACCGTTTCCGGATCGCCTGCCGTTGCTGTGTCTTTCCGCGGGATATGATCAATCGATACCGCATCTTCAACGGACTGTCGGTATCGAATTTGGTTTTGAAGAACGCGCCGAATCGGCCATAGGGGCGTTCGGAATATCGTGACGGATGTGGCACAGCCGGATCTTCGAAGTATTCGACGTTGAATCGCGTTCCGTCAATCTCAAAGGTCATCGCAAGCCAGCCAAGGTCGACATGCTTGTTGGGTTCTTTGCCGTCGCTGACCTGAAAGGCTTCGGGTTGTTCCGGGAATCCATTGGGGCGAATGTATCGTGCGTTCTTCGCCTCGGCGACCGCCTGAGCCGCTCGGAATTGAAAGCCGGCGTGTTGGCGATCGCCATCAAGTTTGATCTCGCCGCGTTTGCTGACGAGCACTGTGTTCCAGTCAATCTGCCAGCCACCGGTTTCGCCGTGCTTGCGAGCCGCGACTGTCCGAGTTTCGACGATGACCGGTCTTCCCTGGCGATCGACCCAATGAATCTCGGACGTCATCGTCCCGTGTTCGGTGTCACCTTTCATCTCGATGAATCTCGCGTGCCGCAAGTGTTCGCCCTTTCGGCAATGCCAAAAGTCGAGTGTCTGATTCTCGAAACTCGTTTTGTTCCAGCCGACAAACAGGCCGCGATGATGCGTGTAGAGGCCGCCAGGACCCTTCGTGATGATTTTGTCGCTGCCCGGACCGAAAACGTGATGAAAGACCTTGAATGTATCGTGCGTGCTTTCTTTCGTTGACCGGTCGAACGCGTACATATATCGCAGCACGGGCACGTCACCGTACTTGAGATCAGCCGTGGAATTCTTGGTGTTGTCGATCCAATGGAATTCGGGTTTCTCGCTTGCAGCGGCTTTTGTTGCGTTAAACACAATGGCCGCGATGCACGTCGTCGTGGAAAGTGTGAACGCTAGGAGCGCGCGTGTCGAATGAGGAATCTTCATGAGTTGTCTCCGGTTTCTAAATTTCGTTCGCTCGGCCATTCTAAACGCGGTGTCTTGTGATGGGAATTGTTATGGCGCAAGATGTCGATTATATGCTCATGCCAACTCAACCGGGTCGACGCCGTTTCAATTCTCATTCATGCTGGGAACCTTCATGCCGTTTGCAGCCAGTTACTCCAAGTATCCCGACTTGCAAGAAGCCATCAAGCTGGTCTGCAACGAAATCAATGCGGAACTCAAGGGTCAGACTCCCGATTTGACATTTGCCTTTGTTTCGCACGATCACGCCGACCAATTCGAGCGCATTGCCGAATTGTTGGCCGAGACTCTCGGAACGCGGACCTTACTGGGTTGCACGGGCGAGATGATCGCCGGTGGCAGCGAAGAGATCGAGACCGGCCCCGCGATCAGCGTTTGGAGCGGCATGTTGCCAAATGCCGAATTGGATACCTTCCACTTGAAATTCAGTCAAACGGCCGACGGGATCATGTGTGTTGGATTTCCAGACAATCTGTCGGACGGCGTTGACGACGTACGAGTGGTCTTCGTTTTGGGCGAACCATTTTCGTCGGTGCCGAAATCGATCCTCGATCGCCTGGCCGATGAATTACCGGGAGTTCCCGTGATCGGCGGTATGGCCAGCGGTGCACAACAGCCCGGAGACAACCGTTTGTTTCTGAACGATCTCTGTCTTACCGACGGTGCCATCGGAGTCGTCGTGCGTGGTGGCCCCGCGATTCGCAGCGTCGTCTCGCAAGGATGCCGGCCAATCGGTGAGCGATTCATTGTGACCAAGTCCGACCAAAACCTCGTCTTTGAACTTGGCGGCAAGTTGGCGATGGATCGATTGCACGAGCTGTATCCATCGCTGCCCGAACATGACCAAAAACTGGTTCGTGAAGGTCTTCATTTGGGAATCGCGATGAATGAATATCAGGAGTCGTTTGAACGCGGTGACTTCCTGATTGCCAACGTCATCGGCGCCGATCCCGACAAAGGAAAGATTGCGATCGGGAATCATGTCCGAGTCGGCCAAACGGTCCGCTTCCACGTCCGCGATGCCGACACGGCCGACGAAGATCTGAACGAATTGCTGGCAACAGATCGTGACACGAATTCCGCAATGGTGAAAGCCGCGTTGTTGTTCACATGCAACGGTCGTGGGACGCGACTGTTTCCTCGGCCCAATCACGACGTTGAAGTCATCCAGTCGATTCTCGGACCAATTCCATTGGCGGGGTTCTTTGCCCAAGGTGAACTGGGTCCTGTGAGCAACCGCAACTACATTCATGGTTTCACGGCCAGCATCGCGTTGTTTGAATGATGACCAGTGGTGTTGTTCAGTATCCGTTGTCTGGTTCCCAAGCGGAGCTTGGGAACCAGATCGTTTTGCAACCCAATCCTGGTGTTGAGAAATGAAAATCACCTCCGTCGAATCCTGCCTGCTTGAACTTCC
>CAUZVF010000882.1:0-3439 GCA_963582955.1 Planctomycetota bacterium | reverse complement strand
TTGGCTCAAGTGCTGGATCAATCGGAATCGAATATCTGCACGCTCGTCGAACGCATGCGATCCGACGGATTGTTGTACCGCCAGAAGCCAAAACTCGATCGACGTAAGAAATTTCTGTTGTTGACCGATCTGGGCCGGACAAAGTTGGAACAGTCCGAAGCAACCTATGACAACTGTTGCCGTTTAATAATGCAGCGATTGGACACGCATCAACAACGACAACTCGCGGAACTCTTGCAGCGGTTCATGGACTGTTGGCAAACCGATGAAACCGGGGAGGCAGTTGTCGAGCAAATCTCGGCGACGCCCATCCCAAGTCCTCACATGCTTGTCAACGGGCGAAACACAAGCGGCACGAAAGATCGAGTGCATTCCAATCTCAAGACGATGCGAGAACCGTCAAGCGAATGAACCACCAAGAATCACAACTTGCATGCGCATGCCGTCGCAGATGCCTCTTTCTGGTTGTCGTGATGATTGTTTTCACGACGATTGCCGGCTGCTCGCGGACGTATTGGCGAAGACACGCCGATCGTACGACCGAGGCTGTCATTAACGAGCGCCGGTATGATCCGCGATGGGACGTGCCACGGATCGATGTCTATGGCGATCCACGCAGCCGGTTTTACGACCCCTACGATCCTGATTGTGAACCGTTGCCGCCGGACGATCCGGCCGCGCACGGATACATGCATTATCCCGGCGGAATGCAAGGATGGGACGGTTGGCACGAATTCGGCCAAACGTTCAGCGTCGAAAATCCTCAATGGTTGGAACCATTTGGTTTGGCGCCTCAGGCCGGCGACGACGAAGACGGATTTGAACCGCCGGTACCGACCATTCAAAATCTGACGTTGGATCAGGCCATCGAACTGTCGAATATCCACAGCCGCGAGTATCAGACTCAGATTGAAACGTTGTATCTGACGGCGCTGAATTTGACGTTCGAGCGGTTTCGTTTTGGCGTTCGGTATTTGGGACTCGGCCGACGCGAGCCGACAGCCGAAGTCGTCGGCACTTCCGTTCCCGATAGCCAAGATTCTGTCGCGCTCAACAGCCGGTTTGGCGTCAGTCGATTGCTTCCCACGGGAGCACAATGGATCGTCGAACTGGCAAACAATACTTTGTGGGTGTTCACAGGCCAAAACGATACGACGTCGGCCAGCGTGCTGTCGTACTCTTTGGTTCAACCGCTGCTGCGAAACGGCGGTCGGCAGGTTGCGTTGGAAAATCTGACTCAATCGGAACGCGACGTGTTGTACTCGGTTCGAGACTTGACGCGATTTCGCCAGCAGTTTTTCACCAGCACCGTAGCCGGAGGAACAACGTTCGTCTCGACGGGAGGTAACTTCGGACAGAACCGCGGATTTTTGGGGCTGTTGCAACTCAGACAGTCGATCATCAACCAGCAGGGCAACGTCCGGCGATTGGAGGAACAGGCGTTACTACAGCGCGCTTTGGCCTCACAAAAGCCAAACCGAATCAACGAACCGTTACCGGCATTGCCCGCCGGACTTCAGATTCCCGCGAGTTTGAATCAGCTAACCTACGATGCGGCTGCAACCACACTGTCGTGGATTGGCGGCATGTCTGCGCAGCAGGAACAACAACTGCGCGGACTCAGCAATGAACCAGACTTTCAAGCCGCAATCGTTGATCTGATTCGGCAATTGCGGGCCGAGATCGTCACACTCAGCGTTGCTCAGTTGGAATCCGATTTGGCCTCGTCGCGCACTCGGCTTCGCCGATCCGAACAGAGATACCAGGATGCGCTGGACCGTTTCAAAGTCCAACTTGGTCTGCCCCCCGATATGGGGTTAACGATGGACGAATCGATGCTCGAGCAATTTCAGTTGATCGATCCGCGGGTTCAACTAGCCGAGCAACAACTACGTGTCTTTGTTTCGCAATGGGCACAACTTGACGAAGACAATCCCGATTTGGAACAGTTGCGTGGTGTGCTCGCTGAACTCTCGCAGTTGCGTGACCTGGTCCGTATGGATGGACTGCAGTTAGTCGAGGCCGATTTCAATCGCGTGCAGCAGTTGTTCGAAACGGATAAATCGTCTCAAGCTCGAACACGGCGGTTTGCCAGTGATGAAGAACGTCAGCGCGTTGTGAAAGATGTGGCCAACGATCGGCGTTTGTTTGTCAGCATCAGCCGAGATTTCAATTCGGTGGGCGAACGGCTTGTCCAACTGAAAGAAGACGCCCAAAACGAGAATCCGCCGGAAGAGGACAAAAAACGAATCGCCTATGCCATTGGCGAAATCCGCGAACAGTTGCTGAAAATCTCGCAGAGCCTGCAAGTGATTCAAATTGGATTGCGGGTCGAATTAATTACGCTGCAGCCATTCGAATTGCAGATGGAAGAATCGGTAGAATTCGGCGTCGCCAGCCGTTTAGATCTGATGAACGACCGCGCGGAAGTCATGGACGCCCGCCGCCGCGTCGAGATTGCCGGCAATCAGTTGGAATCGGTCCTTGATCTTGTGGTTGAAGGTGATTTGGGAACATCGGGGGGCAACCGACCGGTCGATTTCCGCGGCAGTTCCAGCAGTTTTCGGGTAGGAGTGGCCTTTACAACTCCTCTTGACCAAATCAGCGAACAAAACAATTATCGAAGTTCTTTAATCGATTATCAGCGGGCTCGTCGAGCCTACATCGCGAGCCAAGACAGCGTCAAATTGAATATCAGGCAGGATTGGAGACAGATAGACGTACTTAAGCAGAACTTCGAAACAGCCCGACAGGCAATCCGCTTCGCCGCACTGCAGTACGACAGTGCCGTCGAAGAAGCGAACGCACCCGTACAACAAGGGCAAGGGCGTCAGAATCAAAGCTTAAACTTACTGAATGCTTTGCGAGACGTTTTGCGAGCACAGGAAGATTTGATTTCATTCTGGATCGATTACGAACGAGGTCGGATTAACATTTACCGTGATATGGGTATCATGGACATCGGAGAAGACGGGATCTGGAACGATTCCGTTTATTTGCACAATTCAGAACCGAACACCACAGAAGGAACCGGAATCGATGGCGGAAACAACGAACCCGGAAAACTTGAACTCGGAACAGTCCCGCAACCGGCCGTCGGCGTTGGATCAGGAGTCGTTCACGCGGGGATCCGCCCGGAATCCCAAGCGGGGACTGATGCTGGCGACACTGTTTCTGGTCGTGATCGCGGCTGGCACCGTAGTCGCATGGCCATCGATCCAGAAGTGGATTGATTCGGATTCCGACGAGTTTTCGGAATTCATCACCGAGAAGGTCAAGTTGGCTCCGTTTCGAATCACGGTCACTGAACGCGGTACACTCGACAGCCTGAAGAACGCGACGCTGAAGAACACCGTTGAAGGTTCGACGACGATCATCTCGATCGTGACCGAGGGCTCGGAAGTCCAAGCTCCGGTTGTGTCGCAAGTTGATGGTGTCG
>CAUZVF010000881.1:0-3442 GCA_963582955.1 Planctomycetota bacterium | reverse complement strand
GGCGCGCTGGGAATGCTCCTAGCCACGGTCGTCACGCTGATCGGCGAAAACTTCGATTTCACGCTGATTATCACGGGATTGGTCATCGGGTCACTGATTGGACTCGTGCTGGCGGTCAAGATCGAAATGACGGCGATGCCGCAGCTCGTCGCGCTGTTTAACGGCTTTGGCGGCGGAGCGTCAGTGCTTGTCGCCGGAGCCTACTTGATGGCCAACGTCACTTCGGCGACTGGCCAAGACGTGTTGATTGCCACGGCCACATCGGGATTGATCGGTGCCGTGACGTTTACCGGCAGCCTGGTTGCGTTCGCGAAGTTGCAGGAACTTGATTTCGTCAACAGCCTGCGCCTTCCAGGACAAAAAATATTGAATTTGTTGTTCTCGGTCGGGTCGCTGGCGCTGTGTGTTTACCTTGTCATGAATCCGACAGTGACAGCCGTCTATTGGGGGATTGTCGTTGTTGCTCTGGCACTGGGAGTCGGATTGGTGATCTCGATTGGCGGAGCCGACATGCCGGTCGTGATCGCTCTGTTGAATTCGTTTTCCGGTCTGGCGGCGTCAGCGACCGGCTTCGTGCTGGGAAATACCGTGCTGATCATCGCGGGAGCGCTGGTCGGAGCATCCGGGCTGATCCTGACTCGCGTGATGTGCGTGGCCATGAACCGTTCGTTGGCCAATGTGTTGTTTGGCAAAATGGGAACGGCCGGCAGTTCGTCGCAAACCGACGTTGATGAAGTTTACGCGACGGTCAAGACGACGTCCGCCGACGAAGTCGCCATGCTGCTGGATGTCGCCAGCCGAGTGGTCATTGTGCCCGGTTACGGAATGGCGGTCGCTCAGGCGCAGCACACGGTCAGTGACTTGGCGAATGTCCTAACGGCAAAACAAGTGCAAGTGGAATTCGGCATCCACCCGGTTGCCGGACGCATGCCCGGCCACATGAACGTGCTGTTGGCCGAGGCTGACGTTGACTACGAAATGCTCAAGGAGATGGACGAAATCAATCCCACTCTGGAACAGGCCGATGTCGTTATCGTGCTGGGAGCCAACGACGTGGTGAATCCCGTGGCGAATACCGATCCCAACAGTCCCATCGCCGGGATGCCGATCATCGAGGCTGGCAAAGCCCGCACGGTCGTCGTCATCAAACGTAGTCTCAGCCCCGGTTTCGCCAAGATTCCCAACCCACTATTCGCCGCCGAAAACGCACTAATGCTCTTCGGTGACGGACGCAAGGTCGTTATGGATATCGTGAATGCGTTGAAGGATGGCTGATCCACATTGGTGATTTCTTTTTGCCACAAAAAGCACGAAAAAACACGAAAACACGACGCGTTTGTGACAGAATAATGAGCCGAGCGTGCGACCACTGTGGTTTTTGTGTCTTTTTGTGTTTTTTGTGGCAAACAAAGCGAATGTCCGGGGTCAGGCGTCACCCAAGAATGCCGGTTTTAATTCCGCGCCATTCCTAACTCGATTGGAAAGGTAGAAAGTGGGTTATCAATCTTGTCACTTCAAAGCGATTGAACTGCCGGCATTGTTCGCCGTTCTGGCAATGACCGGTTCGATCCGTGCGGATGAGCCGGCAGCCGGCGCGCAAGTTGTTCCGTTCTATGGTTACGACGACTGCATTCGGCTGGAAAACAAGCACACGCGCGTGACGCTCGCGCCGGTGATCGGCGGTCGAGTTTTGGAATACACACTCGACGGGAAAAATGCTCTGTATCTTCCGCCCGGCGGGGAAGGCTGGGTTTACGAGCTCGGCAAGAATGGCGGTTCACCAGCGCCGGGCCGATTTGACATCGGACCCGAACAAACGATCCCACGGCATCCGCAACTGTGGGCCGGAAGGTGGACAGGCGAAATTACCGGACCTCGATCGGCCCGGTTGACCAGTCAGAAAGACAAACCGACCGGAGTGCAACTCATTCGTGACTTCACGCTCGACGGGAAAACTTCCCGGCTGTCATGCAAACAGACGATCAAGAACATCTCGAACGAATCGAAAGAGTACTGCCATTGGAGTCGCACGTTCGCGCTGGGCGGAGGCATCGTCGTCATCCCGTTGACGCAACCCAGCCGGTTTCCGAATGGATACGTCATGTACGATCCGGCACCGTTCATCAACTTTCGTCCGGTCGACCCCAACATCCGCATCCGTGATGGATTCCTGGAGATCACCGCGGCGCCGAAGTATCCAAAACTCGGCATGGACACCTACGCCGGCTGGTTCGCATATCTGATGAAAAACGACCTGATGTTCGTCAAACGGTTCCCGGCATATCCCGACCGCGTCTACAACGAAGTCGCCGGATTGACAATGTCGATCTGGTACCCCGACCGCCCGATGTGCGAATTGGAACCCATCGGCCCACGCGAACGAATCGCTGCGGGCAAGTCAGCCTCGTTCACGGAAACATGGTGGTTGTTGCCGCACAAATTTCCGAAAGCGGGAAAGGACGCAGACTTGAAACAAATCGCCGCTCAAGTCGCCCACGAGACCACGCCATAAGTCGGCTCGACGGCCTTGAGTGTGATCGCTCGAAAAGTCAAAAGGCGCGAACCTCGCGTGAGTTTTGACGATCCAGTTGAGGTGACAAACGCCGGTGCCTTGCTAAACTTGACGCCAAATGACAACTAAGGCCGAGTGGCGGAATTGGCAGACGCACGGGACTTAAAATACTGCCTGCGATTTCCCCCAAAAGTGCAGTATTCCTCGTGTTTTATAGGGTGAACGTTGCTTTTTTCGTGTTGGCAATAACCCCTAGAAACCCCTGAAATACACCCGATTTTCTTGCTAGCGGGTGTAGCCTACACCCGCTCTTTAGCTGTTTGGAGCCACCCCATGTCATTCGCACCCGACGACGAACAAGGCGGCGGAACCAATGTAGCCTTTATCGGGCTCGCGTTCTTTTTGCTGATGGTCGTCGGCACAACCGTGTGGCCAATGTTGTCGGCTGATTCTGACACTGATGGGCCGGCGGTACGATTGCCGCCGACTGATGGTAGTGGTCGTGGACCCACGCCAACACACCACCGTACAGCCCGATTGGAACGGCATCATCCACCTGCTAAGGCCGAATCCGAGCCATAAAACGAGCCCGACAGCAATCGCCACCTAACGCCAGCGTTTTGTGATGTGCGACTGACGGATTTGATAGCGAAGAACGTTGCGCTCAGTTTGGCTATAATGATTCTCGGTCATCGAACCGAGGTTGCCGCCATGAGACTCTCGCCAATCGTTCTGCTGCTCTTCGCAATGCTTGGTTGTGATTCAGGAACTGAACCTGCAAATCCACCTGCGAAGCCTGGTGACAATCAGGTTCGACAGCCGAAAGCTGCGATACCTGAAGTTTCGTCGCTCGCTGAAAAGGCACCCGCTGTAAAGACACCCGATGCGGCAGCGGTCAAGAAACACATGACGCCCGCCCAACTTGCATTG